>SKMT01000725.1 GCA_007120915.1 Myxococcales bacterium
CGGCTGCGCCGACGACGCCCCGTCGACCACCGATGGTAACAACGACGATGCGCCCCCCGATGACACCGGGCCCGACGTCGTCGCCGAGATCAACACCGTCGTAGACGAATCCACCGCTGTCGCCGGGGAGAGCATCGACGTCGAATGCGAGTATCTCAACCCGGCGGGCACTCCCGTCGATCCCGGTGGTGACGTCGCCGACGATGAGACGGTGCTCTCCTTCCCGAATTCGGCGTTCGAAGACGATGACGGCTCGCTGATCGCCGTCGTCGCCGGCCCCACCGAGTTTGCCTGCCAGAACGAAGAGTTGGGCATCACCGACTCCGACCCCGCCGTCGTCGACATCCAGCCCGGTGACATTGTGACCACCGTCCTGGATCTGGAGTCTCATCAAATTGTCGCCGGTGAGTCGGTCTCCGCAACCTGCACCGGCTACGATCAGTTCGGCAACGCCACCGAAGACGCCGACTTTGAGCTGTCGCCCGACAGCAGCGGTGACGGGTTCGACATCGACCACGACGCGTTGACCGTCGAGATCACCGACGCCGGGATCATCACCTTTACATGCGACTATGACGGCGCCGACACCACCATCGGCGACCTGGTGGAGGTGCTGCCGGCCAAACCGGCCGAACTCTACGTTGACCCCACGCCCAACCAGGAGGTCTACACCACGGGACAGATCATCCAGGTCGGCGCCCTCGTCGAAGATCGCTACGGCAACCGCATCCCCTACGCCGAACTCGACTACTCCGCCGGCGCCGACAGCGAGACCGTCGGCGAAGGCCGATTCCAGTTTCCCGTCGAAGGCGTCTACACCGTGACCACCGAGGTGGTCGAACCGACCGATGAAGACGTCGAATTGATCGAAGAGTTCGAGGTCATCGTCAACGACACGGGCCCCGAAATAAGCTGCAACTACCCGCTCAACGGCGAGATGCTGGACCATTCGCCCGGCGACTCGCTGACCTTCAACGGCGTGGTCTCCGATGACTTCGACATCGACGAAGTCGTCGTCAACGGCGACAGCGTCTCCATCGACGACGACGGCCTGTTCGACGCCCACCTCACCCCCGACTACGGCATCAACTTCGTGCAGATGTCCGCCACCGACGAACACGGTGAAGAAAACGTGCACACCTGCTCGTTTCTGGTCTCTGACAACTACGCCAGCGAGTACACCGACCTGGACGAAGCGGTCTCGCTGCAGCTTCAGCAAGACGCGGTGGACGATGGCAGCTCCTACAGCCCCTGGAGCAATCCGGAGACACTCAACCAGCTTCTGGAGACCGTGCTCAACAGCGACGGACTTCGCGATGAGTTGGAACAACAGCTCATAGATGAAAGCCCCTTCGACGGTGGCACCTGCAGCGCCGAGGTGTGGGTGGAGGGCCTCGACTTCGTGGGCCCGCCTCACGTCACCTCCATGGAATTGACCGACGGCGGGCTGGAGCTTGATGCGACGGTCAACGACATCGAGATGGATCTGGACATCGACCTGGTCTGGTATTGCACCGGCGGCGGCTCCACCACCGCCCAGTTGGATTGGATCGAAGTCGAGATCATCGCCGACATCTCCATGATCGGCTCCACCCCCGACATCACCCTCACGGAGGTGGAAGTCGAAAGCGGGCCTATCGACGCCAGCGGCTGGCTCGCCAGCATTGTCACCAGTCTGTTCCAGGGTACCTTCCAGGGCATCGTCGAAGACACCTTCGAAGACGCCATCGCCGACAACTTCGACGAGCTGCTCGACGACCTGCTGTCCTCAATCGGTACCTACTCCGAGTCCTTCAGCGTACCGCGGCTCGACGGTCCCGGCTCCATCCCCGTTGAGTTTCTGGTGGGGCTGGACGAGCTGAATTTCACCCCCTCCTTCGCCCAGTTCGACGTGGCCGCCGACATCGACGTCGACTACTCGGCGGACGATGAACCTCCGGAAGCCGCGGATTCGCTGGGTATCGCCTATCCGGCCCCGGGCGGGGACTTCTCAAACTCGCTGACCGGAGTCGACTTTGCCGGCGGCAGCATTCACGTGGTGCTTCTGACCAAGGCGTTGCACGAACTGTGGCGCGCCGGGCTGTTCCACGCCGATCTCAGCTCCACCTTCTCCAGCATCGACGTCGACATCCCCGACGACGCTGAAGTCGTGCTGGAGGCGGGTTTGCCCCCCCTGGCGGTGCTCGACTCCAAAGGCGGCGCCGAGTTGATGCTGGGAGCGGTGCGCCTCGAGATCGTCTACCCCGGGATCTTCGACGACCCGGTGGTCTTCGACATCGGCGCCGCCGCGTCCACCGACATCGAGATGACCAACGATGAGATCGACTTCTCAGATATCACCATCGAAGAGTTTCACTTCACCACCCAGGACGTCTCGATGGACCAGGAGACCTACGACGTGCTGGAAGGGTTCTTGTCGGCGCTGATGCAGGATGTGCTCGATGACGCCGTCAACTCCGCGCTCCCGGCGATCCCGATCCCGGCGTTCACCATCCCCGACTCGATGGCGGACTACGACCTGCCCGCCGGCGATGACCTGGGGCTGGTCGACGGATCGATCGACAACGACACCACCCACCTCGAAATCACCGGCGAACTCGGCATTCAGTGAGATGATGATGATGCGATTGCACACACTTTTGGTCGCCCTGATCGCCTGCGGCTTCGCCGCGCCCACGCTGGTGGGTTGCGGCTCGGACGCAGACGCCGAAGACAACCAGCAACAAAACGACGACCAGTGGATCGACGCCGATGGCATGCACGTGCATGTGCAGATGTCACCGACGCGCCACATCTACGACGTCGACACCTCCGTCACCCCTTCGGCGACGGTATACAGACACGACGACGAGATCGAAGATGCCGAGGTTGACTGGTCGGTCTCCCCCGCCGATGCAGTCGACGAAGACGACGGCGAGTTCACGCTGCGCAAGGCTGCACACATCACGTTTGTCGCCTGCGTGGTCGACGGCGACTCCACTACCGACGACTGCGGCGAGCGCACCATCGTCGCCTCCGGCGACCACAGCGAAGTGGTCATCGAATCTCCGGCGCCCGGCGAGTACTTCGACGGCTCCGACGACCCCACCATCCCTGTGGAGGGATCGGTACACGAGGATGTCGCCGCCGCCTCCGTGCAGGTCAACGGCGAGCCCGCCGAGTTGGATGACGACGGCAGCTTCTCTCACGATCTGGACCCGGAATTTGGCATCAACCCCGTCGAGGTCCGGGTCTTCGACGGGATCACCGACGAAGACCACGTCGCGCGCACCAACGCAATGTGGGCGCCCGAATACCGTCACAACCACTCCTCCGACTCCATCGGCGGCGGGTTCACCGACGCTCTTCTGATCAACCTGGCACAGCGATTCTTCGACGACGGCGAGCCCTACTACGAGATCTCCGACTCCGAGGTGATCACCGAAGACCTGGCCGATATGCTGGAGCTGCTTCTGGTCCACCTGGACATCAACGACGAAATCCCGGACCCCGTCGTCGACACCGACACGCTGCAACTGGCCGTGCCCGATGTTGTCCCCGGCGAGCCCGTCGTCGAGATCGACACCACCGACGACGGCATCGAGATCTACGGCCAGCTCCCCGAACTGAGCGCCGATACCGAGGGCGAACTCGCTCTCTCCGACGAAACGGTCAGCCTCGACGGCGACATCAGCGCGACCATCTCGTTGTTTGCCGCCATCGACGTCGACAAACCGGGGCCCGACGACGGCTTCGAAGTGGAGATGACCGACTTCGATCTGATCCTCGAACAGGCGGAGCCGAACTTCGAGGACGAAAGCGCCGACGCCGTCTTCGAGCTCGCCGACAGCATGCTTCGCGGTGAGCTCGAAGATATTATCCTCGACAGCATCGACATCTCCTTTATCGACAACCTCGACGACATCGTGCTCGATATGCTGGTGTCGCTCGACGAGGCGCTGGCGGACCACTCCTTCGATCTCGACCTGGAGTTCGGCCCCGCCGTCGACATCGACTTTGAGGGACGCGTCGGCGAGCTGACCACCACCTTTGGCGAAGGGTTGACCGGATCGGTCGACGCTCACGCCAGCGTCAACAGCTCTCCGCTACATCCCGACAACCCCGGGGTACCCGTCTACGAACCGAAAGACGCACAGTCCCCGCTTCTGGCCGGAAACCGCGTGCAGATCGGCATCGATCTGACCGTGCTCAACGCCCTGCTGCACGCGTTGTGGAACGCCGGGTTCCTCAACCTCGATATCACCGACCTGGTCCCCGACAACGTCAGCGGGCTGATCGAAGAAGGCGAAACCGAGGCGCTGATCCCACCGATGATTCTACCCCCGGAGGATGACCGCGACGACGACCTGATCCTTCAAATTGCCCAGTTTGAACTGGAGCTGGACTGGATGGATCAGACCGACCGGTTCGGAGTAAATGCCGAGATGGGTGCCAATCTGGAGGTCGTCGGTGATGACGTGATGATCGATTTGAGCGACGACCCCGAGCTGGATCTGTGGCTGATTGAAACCGACGAGGATGAACCACTGATGGAACCCCACGAGGTGCGCGACATTCTCGAGGCGATCATCCTGCCGGAGCTGGACGAACAGATCGGCGAGAACCTCACCTTCTCGCTGCCGCTTCCGGAGCTGGACATCCTCGAAGACTACGCCCCCAACCTGGCCGACATGTCGCTGGATGTGCGCATGAACCGCTCGCCCCACATGCGCGGCGGATACATGATGATCGACGCCACCCTCGAGGGCGAATACCTGCTCGATTAACCTCTTCTCCCTGGGGGAAGTGGATATCAATCATCCCGCCCAA
>SKMT01000509.1 GCA_007120915.1 Myxococcales bacterium
CTCCTGCACGGCTTCCCTCCCCGGATTCGCCGGGGAGGTGCCGTAGCGTCAGCGAAGGCGGAGGGGCCCCTCGCACACCAGAAGCAATCAACACTCCAACCCGTCCTCACCAGAGTCCGCGTCGACACACAGGTTGCTGTCTTCCCCGCAGATCTCGTCTCCGGAGCAGTCGTCGTTGCAGGTGCACGCCGACTCACACTCCAGATCTTCGTTGCATCCCTGGTCGGCCGGGCACTCCGCCGATGAGCGGCACTCCACGTCCGGGTCCGGCTCGCAGTAGTCGAGCCCGGAGCACAGGTAGCCCGCCGCACAGTCGTCGTCATCGCTGCAACTCTGCTCACAGGAGGCGTCCACGCAGATCTGGCCGGGGGAGCAATCACCGCTGGAGTAGCACTGGATGAACTCGCAGATGCCGTTTCGGCACCACTCGCTCGATCCACAGTCGGCGTTGTCGTCGCAGGTCAGGATGCACTGGCCGTCGACGCACCGCTCATCGTCGGCGCAGTCGGCGTTGAACACACAGCTTTCGGCTTCCGCCGTGCACTGCCCATCGACACACACGTCGTTGCCACTGCAATCGTCGGAGACGACACATTCGCCGCTGTCCGCCTCGTCGATGCACTCGAACACCTCGCAGACTTCACCGGACTCGCACTGGCCGTCGTCAACGCACTCCGCATCATTCGGGGGCTCGCAGAAGTTGTTCTCGCACCGCTCGCCGGTCTCACAGTCCTGGGCGGTCACACACTCCAGATCGCCGCCGGCCTGACAGGTTCGGGGCTGATCGCCGTCGCGCTCGGGCACACACTGGGGATTGTCCGTCGTGGAGTCCGGGTTGTCCGGATCCATCGGATCGACGCACTCAAAGTTGCTGGGGCAGTCATGATTATCCTGACAGGGGCTGCCGCAGACGGTCTCATGGGGATTGTCACTGTCATCGAGAAAGCCCACACAAAGCGCTCCCTCCTCGCTGCAGTCCTGGGGGCCTTCGCAGGCCTGACACAGCCCGGCGCTTCCACGCTCGTCGGTGTCTTCGGACTGACAGGTGTTGTTCAGACAGATGTCGGTGCCGTCACACTCCAGATCGCTGAAGCACTCCGCGCCATCGCTGAACGGATCATGAGGGCTGGTATCGTTGTCATCCGGATCTCCTCCCGACACCACCAGGCAGGCCGGCAAAAACACCAGTGCCATCAGCACAGCCATCAAACTGGTTATCTTCGTCTTGTTGCGCATCTCGTGCCTCCTGCTGGTCATCACAATTGGGGGGCGAACTGAATTCGCCGGCAAGATTTCCGTCTCGAGCTGTCAGGTGATTCGACGCCAACTCCCATCAGTTTATTCAACTGTCAATCGCAACCCAAGCTCGCCGCCGATCCTACGGAACTGACTGATATCGGCGCCTTTGACTCCCCCACCCCCTTTCGTTACTCTTCGCAGGTCGGAAGCGGTAATTTGGACCTTTCCGCGATCCATTGACAACACCACCTACAGTCCACGCAACACGCTCAACCCCCCAAATAAAGCGACGGTTTTTGCCATGAGTACGTTCTTGAAATCCTGCCCGGTCTCGCTCCGGCATATCGCCCCGGCACTGGTTCTACTTTTCGCCGCCACCCTGGTATTCGCGTGCGGCGAAGAGGGCGGCATCGGGGGCGTGGACAGCGGTGATCTGGAGATCCAGCCCGACCCACTGCAGTTTCCCGACACTGCCATCAACACCACCCGAACAGAGCAGTTGGAGTTCATCAACGAAGGCGACAGCGACATCAGCCTGACCAACATGTCGCTGGAGGAAAACCCCTATGAAGAAGGGCGTTATGACGTCTTCAATATCGTCGACCGCGAAGACGGCGACGAGCTGCAAGTGACCACCGACAACGACAACGCAAACCCCAAAATCATCGAGGTCGAATACACCCCCGAGGCCAGCGAGCCATACAGCGCTCAGCTTAGCTTCGACACCAACATCTCCAACGAACCGACCGTCGACATTGCCATCACCGCCGACCCGCCGGAACCGGAGATGATCGCCCCCTCTTCCATCGACTTTGAGCGCGTCCCCGAGGGATCGACCCAAGGCGTGACCGCCGAGATCGAGAACATCGGTAACGCCGAACTGGTCATGGACAACATCCACATCGGCGTGGGCGAAAACGACTTCGACGTAGAGTTCCCCACTCCCCTGGAGCTGGTGGACACCGACGATCTGAGCTCCGAAGAGCAGGAGGCCATCGACGCCCTTCCCGAAGAAGCCGAATACGCTCCCCCTTTCCTGGACGAAGACGAGATCCCGGAGTGGCTCGAAGAGATCGAGCCCGGTGAAAGCGGAATGGTTCGCGTCTACTTCACCGCTCCCAGCGACAGCTTCCAGCGCGGCGAGTTGCACCTGGTGACCAACGACCCCGGCGCCCAGCCCTATGAGGCGGTCAACCTGATCGCCAACAGCGAAGCGCCCTGCCTGGAGGTCGTCGGCGGTGAAGTCGACTTCGGCCCCGCCGCCCTGGCCAACTCCACCCAGCAGACGGTCACGCTGAACAACTGCTCGGCGAGCACCACCACCGAGGTCTACGGCATTGAGCTGGGCGACATCGACGACTACGACCCCGATGACGCCTCCCATGACTTCGACGCCGACGCCGATATCCGCTTTGATCTGGACGAAAACTCGCTGCCCGCGGAGCTGCGCGGTGAAACCCCGGACGCGGAGCCCGAAAACCAGCTCGGCCCCGGTGAGTCGATCAGCATCCTCGTCAGCTACACTCCCGAACAGGAGCAGGTCGACGAGGCGTTCATGAAACTCGAAAGCAACGACGACGCCTCTCCGCTTTATGTGCCGGTCACCGGAGAAGGTGTCGACCGCGAATGCCCCGTCGCCATCGCACAGGCGCGAAACGCCGACGGCGGCGCCTGGAGTGACATGGAAGTCACCGGCGTTCCCCTCGACGAGATCGAATTCGACGGATCCGAGTCCTGGATCCCCGACCCCGACAACCCGGACTCCGAAGACCCGGACGGCGAAATCAGCTACGAGTGGTCCGTCACCGACCTGCCCCAGGGCTCGAACGCCCAGTTCGATGACCCCTCCGCCGGTGAAACTGTGCTCCCCACCGACATCGCCGGGATCTTCACCGCCGAGCTGATGGTCTACGACCAGTACGGCATCGGCTCCTGTGACCCGGCGCGCATCGACCTGGTGATTCTTCCCGAGTCCGACATCCACGTCGAACTGACCTGGGATGTCCCGGCCGCCGAAGACGGTGTCGGTGTCGACCTCGACCTTCACTACCTGCATCCCAACGGCAACTGGAGCGAAGCTCCCTGGGGTATCTACTACGCCAACACCATGCAGGACGACGACTGGGGCGACGGCAGCGACGTCTACCTGGACATCGACAGCCTCACCGGCGCTGAGCCCGAGAACATCTATCACAGCGACCCCGACCCCGCCTACGACTACTCGGTGGGCGTGTACTACTTCGGTGACCCCGTCAACTACGGCGCCACCGACGCCCGGGTGCGCATCTACCTGAACAACGCGCTGATGTTCGACGACGAGCAGCGCTTCGAGAACGCCGGCACCAACGTGCCCAACGAAGGTGACTTCTGGCACGTCGGTGACGTGGTCGTCGACGGTGGGCTGACCTTCGACTCCGAAATTGGTCAGTTCTACGACGACGCCGGCTTCCCCGACGAGTGATCGGGTTCCTTACCGGGTTCCAACGGCCGGAGCGCCATCTTCGCTCCGGCCGTTTTTTGTTCTTCTTGTTCCGTTCGTTGAGTCCTGACACCTCGAAGGTCGTGAGGTCGTCAAAATCAAGACGCTTCGAAACATTCCAAGACCCCACAACCTCAAGACCCCACAACCTCAAGACCCCACGACCTCAAGACCCCAAGACCCGCGGCTCTGAGGATCGGACCGACTACTGATGATCACACTGATTCAACTCTGAAATTGACGACGACAGCACCGATCCCTATAATCTGGGCGCCGTTTCTGGAAATTGTCCGTCCTGGAAGATTCATAATGGCCGCGCGCTTGCGCGATGCTGACGGATTTCCGGATCGTATTCGTTGCCGATTGCTCATGAGGACTTAATGATGAGAAGCTCGAAAGCCATGTTCATTACCACGAAAAAATACTCGGTTCTGCTGGCAATGGCGGCAGTGATGAGCTTTGCGGCAATGGGCTGCAGTGATGGTGACATCACTGGTACCGCCAACCCCAATCTGGTCGTCGAACCATCGCCGGTGATCTTCGCCGGTGGTCAGTACGACCATAACACCTTCGAGATCCGCAACGACGGGGATGACACCCTCCGGCTCAGCGACATCGAGCTGACCAACGACGATCCCGACGCTCCCTTCGCCAAAGATGAATCCTTCCGGGAGTGGCCTACCAGCATCGACATCGACCCCACCGATTCGATCGTGCTCGCCGTCGAATACGACCCGCCGGAAGGGGAAGTCGAACACTCCGGCTCCGTGAGCATGAGCCACAACGACAACGACATCGAGGGCGACAAGGTCATCGGACTCGAAACCGATGCCGCCGACGCCGACCTGTTCGTCAATCCCTCGCCGGTGAACTTCCAGCAGACTCCCGCCGGCTCTTCGGACTGGCAGGTCGTTGAAATCCAGAACATCGGCTCCGGAACCATCGACGTCGACGACGTCTCCATTACCGAGGGCGACAACTACTACTCGGTCTCCTTTTTCGACGACCGTAACTCCGATGGCACCGTCCCCTCCTCCGAAGACGATGTCGACGCCCCGGTGACCACCTCCCTGACCGCCGACGGCGGCGACGTGCTGTTTGCACGGGTGCTGTTTGAGCCGGACACAGAAGATCCCATCACCGGAACCATGACCGTCAACTACGACGGCACCGAATCGAAGACCGTCGATCTGATCGGCAACAGCGGCGACGCCTGCCTGGAAGTCTCCGACGAAGATGGGCTCGACTTCGGGCCGGCCGCGCTCAATGACACCACCTTCCAGACGATGACGCTGCGCAACTGCTCACCGGAAGCGGACCTGACGATCAGCGATCTCTCCATCTCCGATGATGGTGGCGGCGTCTACTCCATCGACGACGCCGACCTGCCCGGCAGCCTCCCCGACAGCAACCTCGAGCTCAGCCCCGGAGAGACCACAACCACCCTCGTGGGCTTCACCCCCACCGAGGAGACCAGCTACAGCGGTGAGCTGACCATCAGCAGTGACGACTCTCAGCGTCCCCAACTGGACATCCCGATCTCCGGCGAAGGCGTCGACGCCGACTGCCCGGTCGCCGAAATCGCCGGCTCGCTTCCCGGCGGCGCTCCCTCCAATCCCCTCGGTGCGGGCAACCAGGACATTGTGGAGCTCTCCTCGGACGGCTCTCATGACCCCGATGGCACCGACCTGTCGTACGAATGGGCCGTCATCAGCCGCCCCGCCGGCTCTCAGGCCGAAATCGAACCTTCCCACACCGACCCCAACCCCGAATTCGAAGTCGACATCGTCGGTCACTTCCAGATTGAGCTGATCGTCTACGACGAATACGGCCTGGCCAACTGTGAGCCTGCGATCCTCGAAATCGATGCCACCCCCACCGGGGACATCCACGTCCAGCTTGTCTGGAGCGCTCCCCAGGTCGATGAGCAAGGCGGACCCGACCCGGCCGCCGGATTCGGAACCGACCTGGACATCCACTATGTCCACCAGGACACGATGTGGGGTGAAACCGACTCCGTGTACTGGCGCTATCCCTCTCACGACTGGGGCGCCCATGGCGAGGCTGACCTCGACATCGACGACCTCTACGGCTCGGACCCCGAAAACATCAACCACAGCGATCCGATGGACGGTGGTTTCTACCGCGTTGGCGTCCACTACTACTGCGACAACAACTACGGACCGGCTGACGCCACCGTTCGCATCTACTTTGACGACTCCCTGGAGTTTGAAGAAACGGAGCGGATGGAAGCGACCGACCACTTCTGGCACACCGCTGTGATTCAGTGGGATGCGATGGACCCCGGCATCGACTTTGTCGATGACTACAGTGAAAGCATCAGCGACCTGTCCAGTTGCGGGAACACCGGATTTTGATCGGTCCGCGCTGAACTGATCCCTTGAATCGCGCCGCCGCACGTCGTAGCACCGACGTGCGGCGGCGTTTCTTTTTCGCTTCACAAACTTGTTTCCTCCACAAGAAGGTGTGTGATGAACTCGAACGAGGTGATGATTCGACAGCGTATCGGCATGGAGCAGGCCCATTATGCCGGAAACCTCGTCGATGGAGCCTTCGTGCTCAAGCTGTTCGGCGACGTGGCCACCGAACTTCTGATCCGCCACGATGGCGACGAGGGGCTGTTTCGCGCCTACGACTCCGTGGAGTTTCTCGCCCCCGTGACCGCCGGTGATTATCTGGAGGTCACCGCAACGATCACCTCCGTGGGCAACACCAGCCGCCAGATGGAATTCGTCGCCCGCAAGGTCATCGAGTTGACCGGCGATCCCGACAACCCCTCCCAGGCGAGGGTGCTCGACGAACCGGTGGTCGTCTGTCGTGCCTCCGGCACCTGCGTGGTCCCCCTGGACAAACAGCGCAACGCCAACTGACTCTACTGCCAGCTTTCATCTTCCATCATGGCTGCTAACACCGACGCCCCACTGATCATCACCGCCGCCGTCGTCGGCGCCGAGACGATGCGCGAACGCACCCCCCACGTGCCCTACACCCCCGAGGAGATCGCCGAAGAGGCGAAGCGCTGCTACGACGCCGGCGCGGCGATGGTGCACGTACATGGGCGCCGCGACGACGGCACTCCCACCCAGGACCGCGACACCTTCGCCGAAATCCTGCGCCAGATCCGACGACGATGTGATATCCTGGTGCAGTTCTCTACCGGCGGCGCCGTCGGTATGGACGTCGAAGAGCGTATTGAAGCTCTAGAGTTGCGCCCCGACATGGCCACCCTGACCACGGGAACCGTCAATTTCGGCGACGAGGTTTTCCTCAACTCCCTGCCGATGATTCGCGCCATCGCCCGCCGGCTCGACCACTACGATATCCGCCCCGAGATCGAAGTCTTCGACACCGGCATGATCGACACGGCTCTGCGGCTTTGCGACGAAGGCCTTCTCGAGGTGCCACTTCACTTCGACTTCGTGCTCGGCGTACCCGGTGGGATGGGTGCATCGCAGCGGAACCTGGAGTTTCTCGTCGAGTCCATCCCCGACGACAGCACCTGGTCCGTCGCCGGGATGGGCCGCCATGAGCTTCCCCTTGGATACCGCGCGATCAAAGCCGGCGGCCACGTACGTGTGGGCCTGGAGGACAACATCTATCTGGACAAGGGCGTGCTCGCGAAGGGCTCCTTTGAGCTGGTCGAGCGCATCGCCCAACGGGCCGAAGAGGTGGGCCGACCACTGGCCACCGCCGAAGAGGCACGTCAAATCTTGCGCCTCGGCCCCCCGGCCGATCCTTTCACGGCCTGATCGCCCCCTGAAAAGATATCGTCCCCCCCGATGTCCGCCTATTTTCGTTCCCCTCTTGACAGCACCCTGCAAAATTGCTCTAAACCGCATAGCTAGTGCTTGACATTGGAATCGGGCAACTCTATCGTCGCCCCGATTCAATGCTTCTGATCAACCGCGGCATCTCCGTCGAATCAACATCAGTGACGGACCCATCGCTGCGGATTGTGTACGTTTTGCCACGCTGTTCACCTTGTCTCCCAGTTTTGGAGAGGATTGCCATGACGAAGAAAGAACTGATTGACGCCGTAAACGCTGCTGCCGCCGACCAGGGCATCGACCTGACCAAGAAGGACACTCGCGCTCTCATCGACATCCTCTTCGAGACCGTGTCCGGAGCCATCAAAGAAGAAGAGCGCTTCTCCTACCCCAACTTCGGAACCTTCAAGGTCAAGTTCCGCAAGGCCCGCGACGGCCGCAACCCCCGTACCGGCGAGAAGATTCGCATCCCCTCGTCGTACTCGGTGGGCTTCAAGCCCTCCCCTCACCTCAAGGACCTGGTCAACTAAGACCACAGCTTGAGTCTGAGTGATGAAGCCGGGGCCTTCGGGCTCCGGTTTTCTTATTCTTGCTACACCACTGCCAGCGCCAACAGCAGCCCTCCCCAGGCGAGCACGGTGCCGATGAGCATCGGATCACGTAGCATCTCCTCGGTGGGGCTGTTCGGCACCCGACGACCCACCAACTGGTAGAACCTGGCAAGTCCCATCACCACGAACGGGATCGACACGGGGATCAACGGATGGGCCAGCGGAGTATGGCGGGTGCGAAGCGGCTGGTCCGGCAGCGACGCCGTCAGCGCGTAGATGGTGTACGCCGCCACGGTCAGCCCGCCGATAAAAAACAGCCCCGCCTCCAACTGGTGTGGCTCGAACTTCGACCAGCCACGGCGCGTCTTCTTGACGGTGCCCTCGCGGCGCAGGATCAGCTCGTGACACCGTTTGCCCAGCCCCAGAAAGCAGGCCAGCAAAAACGTGCACAACACCAGCCACTCCGACAGCCACACGTCCACCGCCACACTCCCGGCGACCACCCGCAACACAAACCCGGTGGCGATGGAACCGACATCGACGAACGCCACATGTTTCAGAAACCGTGAATACGCCAGGTTCAACCCCAGATACCCCGCCAGCACCCCCGCCAGGCGAACATCGAGGATTATCGCCGCCACCAGAGATGTTCCCCCAGTCGCCCAGGCCGCAATCCCGGCGGTGCGCACCGAGAGTTTGCCGGAGGCGATGGGACGGTTGCGCTTGACCGGGTGGTTGCGGTCTCTGTGGCGGTCGGCGATGTCGTTGATCAGATACACCGTGCCCGCCATCAGGCAGAACAGCACCGTGGCAATCACGCCGCGAACTAACAGCTCCGCGCTCCAGAACGCCTGGGCGAACACCAGTGGCGCCAGAACAAACAGGTTCTTCACCCACTGATGGGGTCGCATCGTGCGCACAATCTGCCCGATCGTCTCCCCCATCATCGACACTCCACGACGGCCGATGGCACGAAACGAAACTGGAAACGGATTGACTGCATCTGGTACATCGAACCTCGGTGCCGAAGCTGGGAGCGGCTGTTCATCCTCCCGATCTTCGCGGACTATCACTTCTTCATCAACCTTGTAGTGCTATGACGCAGTTGCACGATGTCGCCAACTGGCAGCTCGCGGTGCTGTTCAGCTACTTCGCGGTGCTGATTCTTCTGTCGCTGTACGGCTGCCACCGCTATCTGCTGGTCCGACTCTACCGCAAGTACGCCGCCGGCGACGACCCTTGTGCACCGGGCCGATTCGACGACGAGCAACTGCCTCGGGTCACCGTGCAGCTTCCGCTGTACAACGAACGCTACGTCGTCGAACGGCTTATCAACGCCGTCTGCAGACTCGACTATCCAACCGAGCGGATCGAAATTCAGGTCCTCGACGACTCCACCGATGATACCACTGACCGGGCGCGCCAGCTCGTCGATCACTGGCAGCGGCGGGGCATGAACATCGAGCTTATCCACCGCACCGACCGCACCGGTTACAAAGCCGGCGCCCTCCAGAACGGATTGGCGCACACCGACAGCGATTTCATCGCCATCTTCGACGCCGACTTCATCCCCAAACCGGACTTCTTGCGCCGAACCATCCACCATTTTACGGACGATGAAATCGGGATGGTCCAGGCGCGCTGGGATTACATCAATCGCGACTACAGCCTGCTGACCCGGGCACAGGCAATCCTGCTCGACGGGCACTTCGTGCTCGAACACACCGCCCGAAACCGATCGGGCCGCTTCTTTAATTTCAACGGCACCGCCGGAATCTGGCGCCGCGACGCCATCGCAGACGCCGGCGGCTGGCACCACGACACCCTCACCGAAGATCTGGACCTGTCGTATCGCGCCCAGCTTGAAGGCTGGAAATTCCGCTATCTGCGCGATCTGGCCGTCCCCAGTGAGTTGCCCGTGGAGATGACGGCCTTCAAAAACCAGCAGCACCGCTGGTCGAAGGGCGCGCTTCAGACCGCCCGCAAACTGCTCCCCCGCATCTTGCGCAGTGACGAATCCCCGAAGATCAAGCTGGAGGCGTTTTATCACCTCACCGGCAATGTCGCCTATCTGCTGATGGTGGCGCTGGCAGTTCTGATGCCCCTGGCGACACTGATTCGGGTGCAGCAACAGTGGTACGAGATCCTGCTGCTCGACGTGCCCATCTTCTTCGGGGCCACCGTGTCGGTCTCCTATTTTTACTGGACCGCTCAGCGCGAGCGGGGCGTGTCGGCCTTCGAGAGCCTGAAGATGCTGCCGGCGGTGCTGGCGCTGGGCATCGGTATGTCTGTCAACAACGCCCGAGGTGTACTCGAAGCGATCGTCGACTATGACAGCCCCTTCGTGCGCACACCGAAGTACGCCATCGGCCGGCGCGACGAATCCTGGTCCTCCAAGCTGTACATCCAGAAATCCACTGTACTTCCCGCCGTTGAATTCGCGCTGGGCGCCTGGTTCAGCTACGCCATCTGGGTGATCATCACCGACCCCGGCCAGCCAATGGCCAGCCTCCCCTTTCTGGTGTTGTTTCAGTGCGGCTTTCTGTACGTCGCGCTGGTCAGCATTCGCCAGTCGCTGCACCGCCCCAGCCCGCAGCCCGGCTAGCCTGACGGATCGCCTCCAGATACCGACCGGTGGCAGCCGCCGGATCATCGGCGGTGACAACTCCCCCAACCACCGCCACTCCCACGGCCCCGGCGTCGAAACAGTCCGCCACGTTCTGTGGGACCACTCCCCCCAGCGCATACAGCGCCAGATCCACCTGTTCTGCGATCGAGCGGAACGCCGACGGGGCTACCCGGGGGCCATACCCGGGCTTCGATACGCTCTCGAACACCGGCCCCAGCGTCGCGAAACCGACGCCATCACTCGCCGCTGCCACCACGTCATCGGCATCGTGACACGATTTTCCCACCAGCGTTGGCCGACCGACAATCCGATACACCTCCGCCGGGCGAAACCCCGACGACGGGCTGTGCACCCCATCAGCCCCCAGCAGTTGTGCAAAGTCGACGCGACGATGCACCAGAAACGTGCCTCCCGCCGCAAACACCAGCCCCGCCACCTTTCGCCCCACCCCCACGACGGTACGGTCATCCACTCCCTTGCCGCGAAGTGAGACCATGCGCCCTCCGGCAGACACAAAGCCGCGCACCACCTCCACCAGATCGACACCGGCGTCCAACGCGGTCTGAACGTCGGCGATCAGATAGAGTCTGTGGATCGTCGCCTCACTCATCGCTCACCGGCCCATGATGCACCACCCCCTCCAGCGGCGACGACGCCTTCGCGTACAGCCGCTTCGGGATTCGCCCCGCCCGCCAGGCCAGCCGACCGGCGTCGACGGCGTGACGGAACGCACGGGCCATCTGTACCGGCTTTTCAGCCCCGGCGACCGCCGAGTTCAGAAGCACCCCATCACAGCCCAGCTCCATCGCCAGCACCGCGTCCGACGCCGTGCCCACCCCCGCATCCAACAACATCGGCACGTCGATCTCGTCGCGGATAATCCGAAAATTGTAGGGGTTGCGTATGCCCATCCCGCTGCCGATCGGCGAGCCCAGCGGCATCACCGCCGCACATCCCACCTCTTCGAGCTTGCGGCACAGCACCGGATCGTCGTTGGTGTACGCCATCACCACAAATCCCTCATCGACCAGGGTGCGCGCCGCCTTCAGCAGCTCTTCTCCATCGGGAAGTAGCGTCTCGTCGTCGGCGATCACCTCCAGTTTGATCAGATCCGTGTCGAGCGCTTCTCGCGCCAACTGAGCGGTCAGCACCGCATCTCTGGCGGTGTAACAACCGGCGGTGTTCGGCAGCAGCGTGTAGTCGTCTCCCACAAGCTGCAACACTCCCGCCTGCGACGACGCATCGATGTCGATGCGCCTCAACGCCACGGTCACCAGCTCGGTGCCGCTCGCCTCCAGCGCATCGAGCATCACCTGGTAGTTCGGATAGCTCGCCGTGCCCAATAAAAGCCGGCTCTCAAAGGTATAGGGTCCAATCTCGAGCAGATCGTCTTGCATCGTCGTCAACTCCTGTGATGGTCGCGCCACCGGGGTTCATCCCCCCTGAGTGGCCCGTATGATCTCGATTCGGTCGCCCTCTTCGACCCCGGTTTCGCTCCACTTTCCCCTGGGAATCACCCGGTCGTTGACGGCCACCGCCATCCCACGGTCGTCTTCGATCTGCAGGTGTTGTAAAACTGCGGCGACCGTGTCGAGCACGGCACCATCTTCAAAGGTTCGCTTCTCGCCGTTGATCTGAAGTTCCATGGCCTCTCACCGAATCACAATTCCACGATGATGTCACATCGCCGGGACACCCCCGGCACATCGAGATGGCAATTTATTAGCATCTTGTGCCGTTCGCGCTAAGCTGCCACCACCATCCCCCCGCACGTCCCACATCGCAATGAGTGACACCAGCGAACAAAACGGCAAACCGAACATGTCGGTGGGAAAACGAATGGGGGTGGCTGCTCTGATTCTGTCCGGGAGCATCTTCTTGAGCCGCATCCTGGGCTTTCTGCGCGAAGCGGTCATCGCCTACACCCACGGAGCCGGCACCACCACTGACGCCTACTACGCGGCGTTTCAGCTCCCGGACCTGATGAACTATTTTCTCGCCGGGGGCACCCTTTCGATCACCTTCATCCCCCTGTTCTCTTCGTACATCGCCCGCGGCGACGAAGAGGGGGCCTGGAAGCTGTTTTCGAACATCGCCACCACCATGGGCGCCGCCCTGGTGATCATCACCGCGCTGGGCTGGCTTCTGGCGCCCTGGTTCATCCCCATCTACTTCAGCGGCTTCGACGATCCGGCCCAGATCGATCTGACGGTGACGATGACACGCATCATCATCCCCGCTCAGCTCGGGTTTTACTTCGGCGGGCTGATCCAGGGGGCGTTGTTTGTGCGCGAGACCTTCTGGCCCAGCGCCGTCGCCCCCCTGGTCTACAACCTGTGCATCATCGTCGGCGGGCTACTTCTCGATCCCTTCATCGGCATCAAAGGCTTTTCGGTCGGCGTCGTCGCCGGCGCCATCCTCGGCCCGTTTTTGATTCCCCTGTGGGCGATTCGCAAGGAGCTGAAATACCGGTTTCGATTCCGCCCCACCGACAAGGACTTTAAGCAGTTCGTCGCGTTGACCATCCCCCTGATGATCGGGGTGAGCCTGGTGACCGTCGACGAATGGTTCTTGCGCTACTTCGGCGCCCAGCAAGAAGAGGGCGCGATCACCTGGCTGACCTATGGACGCAAGATGATGCTGGTGATCTTCGCCGTGATCGGGCAGGCCGCCGGCCAGGCCGCTCTGCCCTTCTTGTCGCGGCTGTATCACGAGGGCAAGGAAAAGAAGATGGGCCGCACCCTCGCCCAGAGTCTACAGCGGGTCTCCTTTCTATCGATGATCGGCACCGCCGGGCTTCTGGCGTCGGCCTTCCCGCTGATCTACTTCATCTTCCAGCGCGGCGCCTTCACCGCCTCCGACGCCCACATGACGGCGGTTCTGCTCTGTCTGTTCGCCCTGGGGCTGGCGGCCTGGAACCTGCAAACACTGGCGGTTCGCGGGTTTTATGCCCGCAAGGACACGCTCACCCCCATGATCATCGGCACCGTCACCGTGGCGCTGTCGTTGCCGATCTACATTCTGTTCAATGACTGGTTCGGCACCCCCGGGCTGGCGGCGGCCACCTCGGTGGGCATCGGATTGAACGCCGTGGCCACCATCGCCGTGTATCGCTGGCGCGCCGGCACCCTGCCGCTAAGACCCATCATCGCCGGCACACTGCGCGGCACCCTCCACGCCATTCCCGCCGGCAGCGGCGCCTGGGGCATCTACCTGTGGCTTCGCCCCGAGCAGCTCGACGTTGGGTTCTTCCCCCTTCTGGGGTTGTTGACGGCGATGGGCCTGGTCTTCTTCGCCACCCTGGCTATCACCACTTCGGTGTTCCAACCCCCGGAGATGGACGTGATCTGGAATCGCGTCCGCAACAAAATCCCCGGCTTCAAATCTTCCACACAGAAGAAGCCCGACGACAACTGACGAGGTTCACGGATCCGGCAGCGGTGGCAGATCCACTCGCCCGGTCACCTCGAACGACACAATCTCAACCTGGTGCAACAGGTAGACGGTTCGATACACCGTTTCATGGTCGTCCTGATCGAACTGATCGAGCAGCTTTTCGAGCGTCGTGCCCGACTCCATCGTGTTGACCACACGGCTTTCCACGGTCCTCAATCCCAACCGATCCGGTGGCAACGGCGACGGGTCATTGATGTAGATGCTGACAAACATCCGATTTTGATACTCTCGGCGAATCCGATCCAGGCTTACCCGCTGTCGGCATCCCTCCACGACCGTCTCGTAAGTATCCAGCCCCAACGAATATGCCTGTTCCTCGGGCTCCTGGTTTTCGAAATAGCTGTAATATCCGCCGTCCCAGGTGAACACCTCAAGCAATTTTTCGCGCATCTGAGCGGTGAGATGCTCGAACAATTCGTGGGCGGGAATCGCCTTGATGGCCACCAGGGCGTCGCCCAGCCGCCCGCCCCATTCGCCGAGCCGCTCCAGCGCCTCATCGAGTTGCTCTTCGCTGATGACATCCTTTGAGCGCAGAAATCGCCCCAGCAGCTCCTCGCGGCGATTCGATTGCACAAAGATCGGTTCTCCCTGGCGGAAAAAGATCGACTTCTCGACGTCATCGCGTGTCACGAGCAGCCGGCCCGTCTCCTCCGCGAGATGAAGCCGTCCCAGAATCCGCCCGATCGACACCGCCGACAGCTCCCCTTCGTAACTTGCGTACTGCTCCTTGAGTTCCCGGATTGTATCGGCGGGGTTGTAATCTTCGGCCACACTGGGAGCTTCGGTGACCACCGGGGATTCTTCGGCGTCCAGTTCATCGGGCCGTTCGTCCAACTCGTCGCCGAACTTCTGGGCGCCGTCAGTCTCTTTGTTGTCGGGGTTCTCTTGCTGTTTGTCCCCACCGGGCCTCTGAAGCACCCCGGCCAACTGGGCGGACTCGCCCTGCTGTTGGTCCTGCTTTTGGGTCGCCTCTGGGGTCGGCTGGCGCATCACATCGGTGTCTGCAGCCTTTCCACTTCCGCCGGATTGCGCCGGCGGCTCTTTTCCCTGGGTGGCAACCGATACTTCACGTCGCACCTGACGGTCCGGCCGGCGCGATCCATTGGACGACGTTTTTCCATCCTCCAGATCCAACTCTTCTACCTGATCGACGGGCTGCCACTGACCACCGTTGACCGACACCTTGTCCTGCGGGCCGGCGTTTCGTACCCGCAACAGATCCACCAGTGTGTTCGCCCCCATCGGCCCAAACACCAGTCCACTGTCGTCGCGGTACCGATACTTCTTTGACGACTGGTCACCCTCCTGAGGTTCATCCCCGCTTCCCGGACCTTGTCCATCGCTTTCCTGATCCATCTCCGAGACCGAACGGGTGTCCCTCAGCCCTTTGGACACCGGCGTCTTCGGGCTCTTCTCCGGCTGAGACTCCCCTGCCACGCCCACCCCGGGGTTGGACCTGTCGAACTTTTTCGCCTCTGCCATCTGCCGGCTCAGCGCCTCGCCGCCGGGCTCCGACTTGCGCTGCTTCTTCTCTGCCTCGATCTCTTCAGCGAATAATCGCCGCATGAAATTCGACAGGTCACTGCCGGTGACCTTGATGCTGTGCTGAAAACAAAAATCGACCAGCGCCTGGTAGAACTCTCCCGCCGTCTGGAATCGCTCCTCGCGGTGCTTGGTCAACCCGCGGTCCAATATCTCGATCAGATCCCCGGGCAGCGGCTGGGCTTTCTCCAGACTGTCTGCATACTCTGCATCCCGCACCTTCAGCATCACATCCAGATCGGAATCGCCCACGAACAACCGGTTCATGCTCAGCGCCTC
>SKMT01000441.1 GCA_007120915.1 Myxococcales bacterium
CAGCTTCGAGCGTGGCTGGCGCGCTGCACAGGGGGATTAAAGACGCAGCAAGTGGCTAAAGATAGCCGCATCGAGAGGATGTGTAGGATGAGAAAGCGGGCCGCCGGGGTTCCGGATATCGCGCCACGGGCGCTTCCGGGATCGCTCCGTGGGAGCTTCGCCGCCGAGCCGGCGGCGGTCCAGATATCGCTCCGTGGGAGCTTGGCCGCCGAGCCGGCGGCGGTCCGGGATCGCTCCGCGGGAGCTTGGCCGCCGAGCCGGCGGCGGTCCATGATCGCTCCGCGAGAGCTTCGCCGCCGAGCCGGTGGTGCTGCCTTAGCCGTCGTCTACGGCGAGAAGCCTGTCGTGGGGGGCCGCCTCGTCGGTGTCGAACCGAAACGTCGGTTCGTCGAGCATGCGCACGTCTTGCGGTTCGAGTTGGAACAGCGCGTCGGTCAGCGCAAAGTCGCTGTCGTCGATGATGGCGCTGACGCGTTCGCGCAGAGGTTCGACGAGGTTTGAGGCGCAGGCCTGTTCTTTGGGGCGGGCGACGATGATGCAGTCGCGGGTTGGTACTGCCAGATACCCGTATTCGCGGGAGGCGTGGTAGTCGAACTCGGGCAGCAAAAGCGCGCGGCTTGCGCCGAAGCCCTCGGTAGTCTCGAAGATGCGAAGCCTGCCGCCGTCGAGCTGTTCGGTGGTGCGGGGGCGGACTTTGTAGGACTGGTAGAAGAGCGCGCGGCGTACCTTCTGGAAGCGCTCGTCGTCGTTCAGGTCGCTGTTCTGTTGTTCTTCTTCGGTGAGGATGTCGAGGCGCTTTCCCGTCTCGTGGACCACCAGTTGCTCCAGATCCGGTTGGAGCCACCGGCGGCAGAATGCCCGACCGCCGCAGATGGCCTCGAACCACCGGCGCGTCGAACCTGGTACCAGAAGCATCAGCCGGTCGCCGTGCACCGAGGGGGCCTCGTGGTAGTGGCGAACGGCGGTGCGCCGAAATTTGATCGGTGAGTGGGGTTCGTCGTCGGCGGTGTCGGCGAGTTTGTCCAGCCCCAGACGGATGCCGAGAAGAATCCAACAGGCGTGATGGTTCGCTGCAGAAGGGGCGTTGTCGCCGGCCAGGCCGGCCAGGTTTGCCCGCACGGTTCGGTCGTGGCGCGACAGGACCAGATCGGCGCCGTCGGCGCAGATATCGAGCCCCAGGCGGTCGGCGGCGCGCTGTACGGAGGCGGCCGGCTGCATTCAGCCCTCCGCGATCTGGCGGCGGAACACCTCGGAGCGCCAGGGCACGAAGCCCGCTTCGTGGCTTTCGAACAGGTGGGTCTCGACTTCGACCAGATGCGAGTCTTCGATGTGATAGACGTTGAACTTGCCGGCCATCGTCGGGTCGTTGCCCGAGGGCATCGATGTGCTTCCCGCCTCACAGATGTAGGTCGTCCCCGGAGTGCCCAGCTTGGGGACCTGGAGAATCGAGAAGTAGTGGGTGTGCCCGTGCATGACCAGATCGACGTCGTTGGTGCGCACAACTTCGAGCACTTCGTCGTCGTTGATGAGCCGGCGGTTAAACTGGATGGTGTGGTTTTCGTCGGGCAACAGCGGATGGTGTACCACGACGATCTTGAACCGGGAGCGCACCTCGGGGTCCTGGAAGAGTCGAGAGGCGGCGGCCAGTTCTTCGTCGCCGACGCGGCCGGTGGCGAACAGCCAGGGGGTGGCGATGCCGCTGTTCAGCCCGATGATCGCGACGTCGTCGCGCAGATGGCAGAACGGATAGCCCGAGTCGAGCTGATACTGGGGCAGATCGCTTTTGAGAAATTCGGAGAAGAATTTCTCGAACCGCCCCGATCGCGCCGCCCCCGGGGTGTAGTAGTCGTGGTTGCCGGGCACGATGCTCACTCGCCCCGGTGCACCGTTGATGGAGCGGACCACTTCGGCGGCGGCGGCGAACTCCGACTCCAGCGCCAGGTTCGTCAGATCGCCGCTGATGACGATGTGATCGACATCCAGCGATTCGAGCTTGTGCAGCGCCTGCTCGACGACCTCACGGGAGTGAGCATTGGAGCGGTTCAACAGCAGGTTCAGTCCGCCCACCAGCCGTTTGTTCAAAAACCGCAGGGGGCGGGGCTTGTCCAGATCCAGAATGTGCAAGTCAGAGATGTGACCGATTCGCATCTCAGGTGTCGCCGCCGTTGTCGCCGTTGTCATCGTCGTCGTTGTCGTCGTCATCATCGTCGACGGGTTCAACGATTTCAATCGGCACGGTGTCGATCTTGTTGGAGGGGTTGACGTCGTCGTGCACCTCATCGGGATCGACGCTGACGTGGAAGTACTTCGATCCGATGTCCGGATCCATCGGTACGTTCGTCTGACCCTCGATCTCCTTGGAGGAGTTGCCGTCGAGTTCGTCGACGGTAAAGGAGCCCAACTGCTGGTCGTCGTCGGGGTCGTGGGTGGCGCTGTCGCCGAGGAAGACCTGGTAGTCGATGGGATCATCGCTGTCGGTGATGTCGTCGCCGCCGTAGTTGACCAGGTCGTAGTCGTAGCGGATCTGGTCGCCCTCTTCGTAGTTTCCGGAGCCGATGTTGAGGTTTTCGGCCGCCAGGTCGACGCCGGGAAGCCCGTCGGCGTCCAGGGTGTAGGTGACCTTGTGTTCGTCACCGGTCACAGAGACGCGCACGTAGTGAGTACCCGAGGTGGTGGGGGTGTAGTCCTCGATTTTGGCCACCGGGTTGCCCGGGGAGGTCTCCTCGGTTTCGTCGGGGACCTGGTTGGGACGGTACAACTGCAGCCGGAGGGTGCCGGGCTGGCTGGCCGGATCTTTTTCGGCGGTGATGTCGATGGTCGAGTCGGGGGTGAGCATCACCTCGTAGTAGTCGACATCGTCGGCGGGGCAGCGCTCCAGTTTGTTTTCGTAATTCAGCGCCGCCCACAGGCTGCTGGCGAGACCAAAGGAGGTGTTGGGCTCGAAGGTGGAGTCGCACACCAGGCTGGGGTCGACATCATCGATGTCCAACTGCAGGTCGTAGTCGACCTCCTGTTCATCGCCCAGCGGGATCAGATCGACGCGCAGGTTGTAGCACTGCGCGCCGTTGACGTAGTCGACGCTGACCGTCTCCTCGCCGATACCGGTCTGGGCGGATGTGTCGACGCTGCTGTTGGTCTGGTCGTACAACACGGTGTCGATCTCGCCGTCGGCCGGATCGAACTCGACGGTGGCGTCGAACTTGGTGGCGTCGTCGACGCAGATCTGGAAGTAGTCGGGCTGGCCTTCGCAGACCACCAGGTTGGAGTAGCTTCCCTCGTCGACGGGGGCGGCATCCTCCCAGGTGTGGTTGGGGCTGAAGGCGTCATAGCAGTCGGTCTCGACGGTAAATTCCGGGGAGAAGGCGGTGTTTTCGTCCGGGTTTTCATCGTCGAGCACGTCGTCGGGGTCGGCGATCACGGCGATGTGGTAGTCGCCGTCGCTGACCTGTGAGGCCAGAGGGGCGGGCAGGGTGACATCCTCGTGGCTGCCGGCGTCGACATTGTCGACGGTGTGGGTGTCGAGATGGATTTCGGTGTCCCCGCCCAGCTCGGGCTCGTCGGTGAGCACCAGGTCGACCTCGAAGTCGCCGGTGTTCTGCTGGCCCAGGTTGTAGATGCGAACGTCCACATCGATGACCGCTCCGATCTGGAAGGTGTCGTTGGGGGGAATCTCGACGTTGCGGGGGCGCAGATCGACGCCGTCGGGCTGTTCGACGATGTCGACGTCGAAGTCGAAGTAGTTCATCGTGTCGTTGTCCTGGCCACAGACCTCGAAGACGTACTGGTAGCCGTCGTTGGCGTTATTGAACACGCCGACCTGCTGGTAGTCCGCGGAGTCGTCGAAGTCCAACTGTTGGGAGCCGCCGGGGGCGTACATCGTCGTCTCCAGCGCACCGCGGTCGGTGTCGTGGAACGTGTCGACCAGCAGTGAGTCACCTTCGTCCAGAGGCGTGGAGAAGTAGGCGCAGTCACCGGCGTCGCAAAGCGCCCCTTCGTAGTCTCCGGGGCCCACGGGGGCGGCGGAGGCGGGGGAGTCGTTGCCGGCGAACTGGTCTTCTTCGCACTGGCAATAGGCGCCCTGCAGTTCGACGGGCTCGAGGGACTCGCCTTTGTTGTTGCTGATGTCCAACTCCGGCAAGGTCTGGTCGGCGTCGACGTGCAGTCCGACGCTGACTTCGTCCACGAAATTCTGGCACTGAGCGGTGACCTCGAACTGTTTATCTACGCATTCGCCGGGGTCGATGTTGGACAACTGGAAGTCTTTGTAGGGATCGTCGTCGAAATCGACGCTGTCTCCGGAGGTGACGAACAGCTCCGAGCGGGTGGTACCGGTGGGGTTGGAGCCGGCGACACAGATGGTGGCGTCGACGGTGATGTCGTCGCCGTCGTCGGCCTGGGAGGGCAGGGTAATCTGGTCGACGTACAGGTCGATGTCGGCTTCGTCGGTGATGTCCACCGGCTTCAGGTCGATGGCCTGGCTGTTGCCGCGAAACGGCTGGTTGATCGCCCCCGCCGGGTCGCAGACGATGAAGAAATAATAGGTGCCTTCATCGACGATCGGCGGGATGGTGACCTCTTCGTTGAAGTGGCGTTCGCCACCGGCGGAGAGCGCGGAGATATTCAGCGTGCCCACCTGTTGGCCGGACTCGGCATCGATGATGGGATCTTCGTCGATGTAGATGCCGCAAAAGAAGCTGGAGACATCTTCGGTGCCGACGTTGGAGATGACGGTATCCACCTCAATGATACCGTCCAGAAACGTACTGTCCGGGGAGACCGAAAA
>SKMT01000626.1 GCA_007120915.1 Myxococcales bacterium
AGATGAAACCAGAAGAGGTCACGATCTTCGCGATTTCGCGCGGTTTCGCGACCTCTTCAGCGTCCCGCGCTCAGTTTCCGCGGCCAGCGCTCACTTTTTGCGTCCCGCGCCTTAGCGCTTCGCGTCCCGCGCCTCCGCGCTTCGCGTCCCGCGCCTTCGCGCTTCGCGTTCCGCGCCTCCGCGCTTCGCGTTCCGCGCCTCCGCGCTGCATTGCTTCGCGTTGGGGGCTTCCGACTTCCGACTTCCGACTTCCGATCAAACCTTTTGTGTTTTGCTTCGTCTGAGCCTCTCGTCCGGCCCGTTGAGAACGCTCGGCAGCCCGGAGACGAACGACAAATGAAAGTGACTCGGAAATCGGAATTCGGGAACTCGGAAATCCGACAACCTCGCCGCTGTCGTGGGTGAAGGGACTCCCAGGCGTTATGAACAACTCCCGTCGGGGCGCTGCGGCGGGGCAAGCCCGCCGCAGGCGAAGGGGGGAGGGGGCTTTCGCGGGCTAGCCGTTCAAAGCGGTTCACCTGCGAGACAAGCTCGCAGGGCTCTGAAAACCCCGAAGGCGACCGCTGTGTCGTCGTCGTAATTGAACCGCATCCGATCCGAGAACTGAGAAGTAATGTGTGCCGGCGCCACACGAGGCGCTGAGCGCTGTGGCGCGGGACGCGAAGCGCGGAGGCGCGGGTCGCGGAGCGCGAAGGCACGGAACGCTGGGGTGCGAAACGCGGAAGCTGAACGCTGATCGCGGAAGCGAAACGCTGACCGCGGAAACTGAGCGCGGGACGCTGAAGAGGTCGCGAAGATGAAGCGAAACCGCGAAGTTGTGGTGCTGTGCGGTGTCAGATGGGTCATCCACCGAGTCACGACATTAGTCCCACACCAGGTACCGAGATAGATGAAACCAGAAGAGGTCACGATCTTCGCGATTTCGCGCGGTTTCGCGACCTCTTCAGCGTCCCGCGCTTAGTTTCCGCGGCCAGCGCTCACTTTTTGCGTCCCGCGCCTCCGCGCTTCGCGTTCCGCGCCTCCGCGCTTCGCGTCCCGTGCCTCCGCGCTTCGCGACCAGTGCTTTCGCGTGCTGCGGCGTCGCGAGTAAGCTGCGCGCGGTCCGAAAACCGAGATCCGAGATCTGAAAAGTTTCGTTTGCGGTGCCGATCACAGCGCGGCTGGCTGTGTGCCGAAACGGGGAGTCGTGTCTAGGTTTAGTTGCTGCCTGTGGTCGTCTCCGCGGGCATTGTGAACATCCGCTTTTGGTATGACGTGATTTCGGGGGGAGTGAATACCGATGGAACTGGTGCGCCAGCTCTGGTCGCTGTTTGAGCGGCGGCAGCGCCGATTTGCGGTGGTGCTGTTTGTCATGATGGTCATCGGCGCCGGATTCGAGGCGGTGGGCATCGGGCTGATTATGCCCTTTATCTCGCTGGTCTCCGATCCGTCGGCCATCGAACAGATGCCGCTGGCGGCCGACGCGCTCGATGCGCTGGGGGTGAGCACCGGCTCCGGGGTGGTCATCGCCGCCGGGCTGGCGCTTCTGGTGGTGTATGTGGTCAAAAATGCGTACCTGGCGCTGATGTACTACATCCAGTTTCGGTTCGTCTTTTCGAACCAGGTGCGCCTGGCGCGGCGGCTGTTCGACGCCTACCTGAACAACGACTACGCGTTTCACCTTCGGCGAAACAGCGCTCAACTTTTGCGCAACGTCACCGAGGAGGTGCGCCAGACGTTCTCGAAGGTGTTGTTGCCGATGCTGACGCTGGGGGTGGAGCTGTCGGTGGTGGTGGTGATTACGGTGCTGCTGGTGGCGGTGGAACCGGTGGTCGCGCCGGTGGCGATTGTGACCTTCGGGATTCTAAGCGCCGGGTTCTACAAGGTGGTGCGTCGGAAAACCATCGAGCTGGGCAACCGCCAGATCCACCACAACGGGTTGATGATCCAGTGGGTCAACCAGGGCATCGGCGGGGTCAAAGAGGCGAAGGTCGCCGGGGTGGAAGACTACTTTTTGCGCCGGTTTGACCGGTCGAGCAAGCACTACGCCGATGCGATGCAGTTTCATCGCTTCGTCAAAGAGGTGCCGCGTAATGTGATCGAGACGCTGGGGCTGGGAGGGATGATCCTGGTGGTGGTTCTGCTGGTGGCGCGGGGCCAGGATATGACCGGGGTGCTGCCGGTGCTGGGGCTTTTCGGGATGGCGGCGGTGCGGCTGATGCCGTCGCTGACGCGGATCATCGGAGCGGCCACGGCGATGCGCCACTTCAAGCCCAGCGTCGACGCGGTATACGCCGATCTGAAGCGGTTCGAAGACCGGAAGATGTTGCCCGGCAGCGACGACGGTGAAGAGCGGTCGATTCCGTTTCGGGATCGGGTGCAGTTTCACGGGGTCAGCTACGGGTATCCGGGAAGCGAAGAGGTGGTGCTCGACGAAATTGACCTGGAGATCCGTCGGGGCGAGTCGGTGGGCTTCGTGGGAGCATCGGGGGCGGGCAAGACCACCTGTGTGGACCTGTTGCTGGGGCTTTTGAAGCCGGACGAGGGAGAGGTGATCGTTGACGGGCGCAACATCCGCGATGGGTTGCGAAGCTGGCAGGATCGGCTCGGCTATATCGCCCAGCCGGTGTACCTGATGGACGACACGGTCCGGCGCAACGTCGCCTTCGGGGTGGATGACGACGCCATCGACGACAGCCAGGTGTGGGAGGCGCTCGAAGATGCGCGGCTGGGCTCGCTGGTTCGATCGCTTCCCGAGCAGTTGGACACCACCATCGGCGAGGGGGGCGTGCGCATCAGCGGGGGGCAGCGCCAGCGGCTGGGCATTGCCCGGGCGCTGTATCGACGCCCGGAGCTGCTGGTGCTCGATGAGGCCACAAGCTCGCTGGACAACGCGACGGAACGCCAGATCAGCGAAGCGATCGAGTCGCTGGCAGGCCGGATGACGCTTGTGATCATCGCCCACCGGCTGTCGACGGTGCGCCACTGCGACCGGCTGTTCTTTCTTCGCGACGGCCGCATCGAAGCGGTCGGAAGCTACGACGAACTTCTCGCCGAAAATCGATACTTCCAACAGATGGTCCGTGCCGGGCGGCGCGCCGAAACCGCCGTGGGTTCGGGCCCGGGACTGAGGCTGAAATGAGTGCTCCAAAACACCTGTTGTTTCCCGTCGAAACGATTACCCGCGAGCTCGACTACCGGCTGGCGCTGGCGGTGCAGGCGGCGCGCCCGGACAACCGGATCTACATCGGGTTGCACGAAACGCTGATGCGGCTGGCGCGCCGGCTCAAAGGTGGGGTGTATCTGGGAAAATCGGCGATCCGTCCCCACTCCCCGGAGGCTCTGGACGACTACGAGTTGCTCAAGGAGCGGGGGTTTGTGTTCGTTCATTTCGACACCGAGGGGGCGGTGTACCCGGGGGATGAGCCGCTGTGGCGCAAGATCCTGTGTGAGCGGCTCGACCCGCGACATCTCGACTCCGAGGACTACGTGTGTACCTGGGGGAAGTTCCAGTCTCAGGTGTACCGCGAGATGGACCCGGCCTGCCGCGACAACATCCGCACCACCGGGCACCCCCGATTCGATCTGTACCGGCCCAGGTGGCGTAGCTACTACCAGGAGGATGCCCGGCGGCTTCGCGCTCGTTACGGCGATTTCATCCTGATCAACACCAACCTGGCGCGGGCGAACAACCAGTGGGGCGACGACTTCGTGTTCAGCCCCTACAACGGGTTTAACCCCGAGCAGTTGGACAGCCGGATTCACGCCGTGCACGAGTGGGCGTACAAAAACCAGCAGCTCAGCCACTTCGTGCGGCTGGTCCATCGGCTCCACGTGGTCTTCCCGGACATTCCGGTCGTGGTCAGGCCCCATCCATCGGAGGCCCCGGACTTTTATCGGCTGGTGTTCAAGGGGCTGCACTCGGTGCACGTGCTTCACGACGGGCCGGTGGCGCCCTGGCTGTTGGCCTGCCGGTGTATGATCCACGACGGATGCACCACCGGGCTCGAAGCCTATCTGGGGGATGCGAAGATCATCAATTTCCGGCCCGTCGACGACCCGATGCAGCAGTTGTTTTTGCCCAATCAGTTCGGCGTTCGCTGCAAGAGCGAAGACGAAGTGGTCGACTCGCTGGTGGAGCTGTTGCACGGCAACGGCGACCGCACCCGATTCGACGATCCGGATCTGATCGACCACCGTGCTCGCCGGCTGTTGCACAACCTGTGTGACGACGCATTTCCGGCGATGCTGGCGGTGCTGTCGGAGGCGCAGGCGAAGGTCGACGACACCGAGTCGGTCTCCGATCTGGCGCTGGAGGCGGAGGAGGCGTTCTTCGAGACCGTCGAGCGGGTCAAGCAGCTATTGCGCCCGCTGTCGGACCGGCACCGCCGCGCCGCCGCCTATGCGAGGGCGAAATTTCCGGGGCTGGATGCCGGTGACATTTCCCGGCGGTTGCAGCGGCTCCAGAAGATGACGGGTCAGGAGGTGGACCATCAGATGGTCAGCCGAGGGTTGATGGTTGTCGAGAGCAGGTGATGCAGGTGCTGGGTGCTGGGCGCTGGGTGCTGGGCGCTGGGTGCTGGGCGCTGGGCGCTGGGTGCTGGGTGCTGGGCACCATTCACAACCACTGCCCCGTCAGTTACTCTTCGAGCCCCCATGCATCGAGTGTTCAAAATCCTGTTGGTCGTGGTGGCGTTGGTCGCCGCCGTGGTGTTTGGTGCGTGGGTGCTGATGCTGTGGATGCCGGGATCTAGTTTCGAGGGTGAGCCACCGCCGATGGACGAAGAGCTCAAAGAGTTGGC
>SKMT01000517.1 GCA_007120915.1 Myxococcales bacterium
CATGTCTACGAGGAGGTCACGCCCCCCTCGCAGGTCGCCCCCAATCGGGTCAGCCCGACGATGGAAAACATCATCATGAAGGCGTTGGCCAAAGATCCGGACGACCGGTTCCAGGATGGCATGGAGATGTTCGAAGCCCTGGTCGCCCGGGAGCGCGAGATCGTTCAGGAGCAAAACCTGCAGGGCCGCGGCGCCTATGTGCCGGGGATGGAGATGACCGGGATGTTCACGGCCATCGAACTCGAAGAGCTTGAGGAGCAGTCCGCTGACAATTCCTCGCCGCCCACCCAGCCGACGACGGCACCGACCCAGCGAACCGGATCGCCACAGCGGGACACCGCCGCCAACGTACAGAACCATCCTACCAGCGCCCAACCCCAGTCACAGCAGGGCTCCGATGATACCATCCGCGTGGTGATCTACCTGCTGATCGCCGGCACGGGGCTTTTGTTTATCGTGCTGGTGGTGCTGATCGCGCTGATGGTGCTGAACTAGTCGACGTTCCAGCGGTGGCGCGCGATCCGAAGGAGTCTTTCGTGCTGTTTGAGCTCGAAAACCTGTGCAAAAAATACGGGCGACTGACCGCCTTGCAGGGGATTTCGCTGAGCATGGATGCCGATGCAGTGGGACTTCTGGGGCCCAACGGCGCCGGCAAGTCGACGCTTCTGAAAGTACTCCTGGGGCTGCTTCCTTTCAGCAGTGGCGACGCTGAAGTGCTGGGCCATGATGTCTCAAACAACGCCAAGACCATCCGGCGCAATGTCGGGTACATGCCGGAGAACGACTGCTTCCTGCCCTACATCAGCGCCGTGGACTTCGTCAGCTTCAACGGCCAGTTGTGCGGGATGCCCCGAAACCAGGCTTTTCGCCGCGCTCATGAGGTGCTCTTTTTCGTGGGCCTCGAAGAAGCGCGCTACCGCCAGCTCGGCGAATTCTCCAAGGGGATGAAACAGCGCGCCAAGCTCGCCCAGGCGATCGTGCACGGGCCGCGGCTTTTGTTTCTCGACGAACCGACCAGCGGGCTCGACCCCCAGGGCCGCGATGAAATGCTGTCGCTGATCGAAGATATCCGCGCCCGCGACATCCGGGTTGTGCTGTCGACCCATCTGCTGCCCGACGTCGAGCGGGTCTGCGACCACGTCATCATGCTCAACGAAGGAGAGCTGGTGTACGCAGGCGCTATCGCCGATGTCCAGAAGGAAGACGAACAGCTTCTGGAAGTGCGAACGCACATGGCCGACGACGAGTTGCTCGACCGGCTAAAGGAACGCGACTTCGAGGCATTTTACGACGATGACCGCCTCAAGGTTCAGCTCACCGATGAGCTCGGCGCCGAGGAGGTGCTGAAGACGGCGGTGGAACACAACATTCAGATTCGTCACTTCGTGCCCGAACAGTTGACTCTGGAGACGGCGTTTTTGCGCCTTCTGGACGAAGCCAATCAAGACCTGAGCTGACACCGTTATGGCAATCCGCGACCAGAGCTATCAGCGCTACGACGGCCCCGTTCGTACCGGCCGAAGCTGGCCGGTGATCGGCTGGAGCGAGTTTCGCGCCTACTGGCGGTTCTGGCGCACCAAGCTGACGATTTTTGCGGTCTGGTTGCTGCCGCTGATGTACGCACTTCTGGTGCTGGTCGAAGCGGCGCTGATGGAGCCGGGTCAACTCGGCGCCGACGGCCCGGGCCACAGCCACCTCAACCTGTTTGTGTCCACCCAGCTCTTCGCCCTGGCACTGGTGTACATCGCCCGTGGCTGCGGCATCGTCTCCGACGACCTGCGCCACGGCACCCTGCAGTTGTACTTCTCCAAGCCCATCGACCGCATCGATTACATGGCCGGGAAGTTCTACACCCTGGTACTTCTGGGAGTGGTCTCGGTGTTCGCACCGGCGGTGCTGCTGGCGGGACTGCGCACCGCCTTTTTCGTCCAGAGCGACATGCTCGCCGAGATCGTCGTGCTGCATCTGCAAACACTGGTGCTGTTGGCGATAGCCATCGCGCTGCTGGCAGCCGTTGTGCTCGGACTGTCGAGCCTGACCCGCCGAACCGGCTGGGCGGTGCTGGGCTGGATCGCCATTCTGATCGTGCCGCTGATTGTCCACGCCGTCGGCGCCGTCGCCGCCGATATCTCGCCCTGGGACCGGCTGTTAAGCCTTCACGGGCTGGTCGGGCTCGCCGGCGATGCTCTTATGGGCGGGGCGGATGCGATGCCCGAGTGGATGCCCCGAATCGTACCGTTCGCAGCGATCGGTGCGCTGATCGGCGCCGGGTTTGCAGCGCTGAACTGGCGGCTCTCACACCTGGAGAAGATCACCTGATGAAAAGCGGCGTAGACATCAAACCGGCCACCTCGGAAGACGAGGTCACCCGCATCGGCGACGGGGATGTGGTGCTGTCGGCGCGCAACCTGTCGTACTGGTATGGCGACGTCATCGGCATCAACGACATCTCCCTGGACATCGGCGAAGGGGTGGTGGGGCTGCTGGGGCCCAACGGCGCCGGAAAATCAACGCTGCTCAAATGCATGACCGGCCAGTTGCGCCCGGCCACCGGCAGCGTGACCATCGGTGGGATGGCTGTGTTCAACAACCCCGCCGTCTACGCGCGCATCGGTTTCGTGCCCGAACAGGACGCGTTCTACGAGGAGATGTCCGGGCGGCAGTTTGTCACCGAGCTGACGCGGCTTCACGGCTACACCGCCGACGACGCCGCCGAGCTTGCCGAAGAGGCGATCGAAGAGGTCAACCTCGCCGACGACGCCCACCGCCCCATCGCCGAGTATTCGAAGGGCATGCGCCAGCGCATCAAGGTCGCCCAGGCGCTGGCCCACAACCCGAGCGCCCTCTTTTTCGACGAACCCTTAAGCGGCACCGACCCGGTGGGCCGGCGCCGCACCATCGACCTGATTCGAACACTGGGCGACCAGGGCCGAACGGTACTCGTCTCCAGCCACGTGCTGCACGAGGTCGAGGCGATGACCTCCAACGTCATCCTCATCAACCGCGGTCAGGTCGTCGCCGACGGCAACCTGTTTCGCATCCGGGAGATGATCGACGAGCATCCCCATCGCATCTACGTCGACTGCGACCGGCCGCGCCACTTCGCCGCACTGCTGGCCGAATACGACGACGTGACCACCCTGGAGTTCGTCGATCGCGGCTTCTTCGTCTCCACCCGCGACCCCGAGACCTGTTACAGCAGAATCCCTCGCATCGCTCTGGATGAACAGATCACCCTTCGAGCGATGACCTCCGAGGACAACGATCTGTCGGCGGTCTTCCGATACCTCGTCCCCTGACGTCAGCCCCTTCGCCTATGGCCGATTCCTCCAACAACGACACACCGTCCCGGCAACTGTCGCCGATCCGGCTTGGTCTGAACCTGTACAAGTTGGACCTGGCTCGAAAACTGCGGGCGCGCAAAACAGTGATTCTGTTTGCGATCCAACTGCTTCCCGTCGCCGTCGCCCTGCTGGCGTTGATCTGGGTCGATCTGGACGGATTGCAGGTGTTCGAAGAGACCGTCGCCGGTGTGTATCTGCCCTTTCTGATTCCCCTGGCGGCGCTCTTTTTCGGCGGTCCCACCATCGTCGATGAGGTCGAGGGGCGCACCATCACCTACCTGACGCTGCGCCCGGTTCCCCGCAGTATACTCTTCGCCGCGAAGCTGGCCGCTTCTGTACTTCTGACCGTGGCCACGTCGACCATTTCTGTGATCGCATTCTACCTGGTGTGCACCCTCGGCGGTGGGGGGCTAACCGAGGGGCTGGACCTGCTGGGGTGGGCGGCCTTTGCGGTGGTGGTCGGCGCGAAGACGTACACCACAATCTTCGCTCTTCTCGGCGTGGTCTTCGCCTCCACGCTGCTGCCGGGCATCGTCTACTACGTGGTATTCGAACTGATCATCGGCGCCGTGCCGATCGTGGAGATGCTCAGCGTGAAGTTTCACCTCTACACGCTGGGCGGCTTCGACCGCACTGACGCTGACGATGGCGGCGCCCGAGAGACACTGGAGCAATTTCTGCTCGATCAGCCCCTTGAGTTCGACTGGTGGGTCGGATTTGTTGCCTGTGTCCTCATCACCGCCGCCGCAACGCTGATCGCAGCGACGGTGTTTCGCAGCCGTGAGTTCCACGTCTGAGCTTAAAACTCGGTGCCGAACTTCTGGGTGTAGTACGGCACGCCGTCGGCGATGACCACTCCCACCCCGATATCTTCGTAGTCGGAGTTCATCAGGTTTTCGCAGTGACCCTGATCGGAGCCGAGCCAGGCATCGACGGCGTCAACGGCGGTGGGCTGACCCATCGCCAGGTTCTCACCGAGAAACTGGAAATTGTAGCCCACATCGCTGATGCGGTCCCCCGGCGAACTTCCGTCGCTGCCGGTGTGTGAAATGGTCCCCTGCTGGGCCATATCCAGGCTGTGACACCGCGCCGCTTCTTCGAGCCGCGCATCGGAGCTCACCGACCCCACCGCGGGCATACTCTGGCCCTGGCAGGTCGCACCGGTGCCGCGCACATCATTGGTCTCATCGACCACATCCACCGCCGTCACCAGCCACTCGTCGGGCCACGTCGACAGATCCTCGCAATCGAAGTCGCACCCCGGATCGTTCAGGTCCGTACAGTCGTCGTTGCCGCCATTGCCCCCGTTATCGTCGTTGTTGGCGTCGTTGTTGGCGTCGTTATTGCTGTCGTTGTTGGCGTCGTTGTTGCTGTCGTTGTTGGCGTCGTTATTGCTGTCGTTATTGCTGTCGTTGTTGGCGTCGTTATTGCTGTCG
>SKMT01000448.1 GCA_007120915.1 Myxococcales bacterium
CGCTCGTCACCATCACCGCCAAAGCTGATTCAGAAGCTGTCCCGCCGGCTCTCCGGGGCGAACCGAAGAGACAACGCGCTGCGCCGCTGGATCCCCGGGCTCGGCGACGACACCCTTTATTTTCTGGTGTTCTCCACCGGATTTTTCTTCCAGAGCTATCTGCTCCGCAACATGATCGAGGCCTTCCCGCAACTGGCCGATGAGCTGTCGCGTCAGGTGCGCGACGGCGAGATGATCGACGTCGAATGATGCCGGTTGCATCCCCTGCCGGTACGGCTACACGGCCGGGCGAACAAACGCCGAAGTCTGATTGCTGTCTGGATTCGTATTCCGCGCCGGGAGCAGCCATGTCGAACCAGCCCGCCCAGGACCCACCTCCACGATCCAACTCTCAGGGGTTGTTCATCGCCCTGGCCGGCAACATTGGCGCCGGCAAGAGCACGGCCGCCAAGATCATCGCCCGCCATTTCGACTGCGAACTGTTCCACGAACCGGTGGTCGAAAACCGGTTTCTGCGCCACTACTACCGGGATATGACCCGCTGGAGTTTCACCCTCCAGATGGAGTTTCTGCTGCGCCGCATCGAACACCACGCCCAGATCGACACTCTGGCGACCACCTGCGTTCAGGACCGCACGCTGATCGAAGACCCGGAGGTGTTCGCAAAATATCTACATGGGCTGGGCCATATGACCGACCCGGAATTGGACCTGTATTTCGACTACTTTCAGCGGTTCAATCAGAACATCCGCCAGCCCGACCGAGTGATCCTGTTGCACACCCCGGAGGTGCCGGTGTTGATGCGGCGCATCGCCGACCGCGGGCGCGCCGAGGAAAGTGGTATCACCCCTGACTTCCTACGGGGCCTGAACGGCTACTACGAGACCTTCGCCCAGGTCGCCCGACGAAAATACGACATCGATGTGCTCGAAATCGATGTGACAGACCGCGACTTTCGAAGTGGTGAGGAACGCCGGCGGTTTCTCGAAGAAATTGACGACTTCATCAACGAGGATCTGCCGGAGCACCGGCAGGTCGAGATGGTGCTGGCTCCGGAGGAGCTGTAGGTGTTGGGTGGTGGGTGGTCGGTGGTGGGTGTTGGGTGTTCGGTGGTCGGTGTTCGGTGGTGGGTGTGACGCGTGGAGGTTCATCGCTCGACCCGTAGCCCCGGGCCAGCCGCAGTTCAGGCTGCCCGGGGGACTGAGGTTCGAGAAATCGGGGGTCGGTGTTGGGCCCCTGGCCCGTCGAACGGAGATGGTGAAGCCCGAACAGGCTCGCCAGCATGCAAAACCGACTGCCGATAGCCCGGAGGCTATCGTGACCGATAGGCCCTTCTGTTACCCGAAATACATCCGCAACACGACAAACGCGATCAACATCGCCAGGCCCACCCCGCCGAGTACCATGAAAAACTTCTTGGACTGCTCTTTTTCGCGCTCTTTGCGCGCCGCCTGACGTTTTTTGCCCTTTCGTCTGCGCTTTTTCTTCTTCGCCGCCATTATTCGTACCCTGTTCCGCTGGAGACAATGAATGCGCTTCGAGGCGCAAGGTACTCAACGTCGTCGGTCTCTTGCAACCGTCGGACGCCCAACACCTACCACCGAACGCCTACCACCCACCACCTGCATCGTCGTAGATGCGCCGCAGGATGTCGGAGCGCGACACGATGCCGATAATTTCTCCCTCGTCGTCGACCACCGGCAGCCTGCCGACGTCTTCGTCAGTCATCACCTCCAGCGCCGCCTCGATGGAGTCATCGGGGTTGGCAGTGACGACCTGATGAGACATGAACCCGGCGGCGGGCACCGACCAGTCGCCGCGGCTGGCGGCCTTGTCGACGTCGCGCTGTGAGACGACACCGTCGAGCCGACCGTCGCGTTCTACGGGTACTCCCGACACACCCCAGCGTTCCAGATTGGTCTTCAACTGTTCCAGCGACATATCGTGGGGGACGACCTGTACGGGACAGGACATGATGTCGCCCACCTCCAGCGGTTCGAGCTCCATCTGCTCGACATACTCCGTGAGCCGGTCGACGACCTGTTGATGATCAGCAGACCGGGCTCTGGCGGCGGCGGCCGACCGATGGCCACCTCCGTCCCAGATCGCGGCGACGGCAGCAGCATCGAGATGCCGGGTCTTGCTGCGTCCGATTACCTGCACCACGTCTCGCCCCTTCTGCTGCAAGGCAACAAAACAGGCGTCGAGCCCCATCAGTTGCAGCGTCCGCTCCACCACCATCGCCGCTCCTTTGACGTAGTCGGCGCTGGTGCACCCGGCGATGCCCACGCGCAGCCCGTCGCGGTGGATCACCTCGATGCCGTTCATCAACGCCACCAGCAACCGCTGCTGCTGAGGAGAAAACTCCTGCTGCAGGTAGCGATTGACCACCGGTAGTGACGCCCCGCTTTTGCGCAGGTACGCCGCCGCGCGCAGATCGCGGAAGTCCGTGGAGGGAAAGGAGAGGCTTCCCGTGTCAGCATACACCCCCAACATCATCAGCGTCGCCTCCCGGGGATGAAGCTCAACGCCTTCTTGTTCCAGTCGCTCAAACAATACAGTGGCACAGGAGCCGACGGGCTCAATCACCGCTCTGGTCGCTTCGATATCATTGTCGCCCGGTGGGTGATGGTCGTAGACCGTGACCCGTACGGCGGCGTCGAGGGCCTCGGCGAAGTCGGTTAAACGCCCCCCGTCTCTGGTGTCGACGACGACCACCTCTTCGATCGACTCTCCCCGGATCTGAGCAGGTTCCAGAACGGTGAGCCAGTCCTTGTGCAGCGCCAGGTATCGACGCACCGGTGGACTGACCGCACTGGGGAGCACAAGCCGGTGGTCCGGATACAATTTGCGCGCCCCAAGCATCGCCGCCAGGGCATCGAAGTCGGTGTTTTGGTGAGAGATGATGATGTTCATGGGATCTTGGGTGTTGGGTGGTGGGTGTTGGGTGTTGGGTGTTGGGTGGTGGGTGTTGGGTGGTGGGTCTTGTGCCTCCGCGGGATCACACGAAGCTCCCCACCAATCTTAGTTAGCCGTAGTTCAGGCGTCTCAAATAGAAGGCGGTTGTGCAATCTCGAAAGTCATGAGCCTTGAATCGCGGGTCACGAGTCTTGAAACAACATTTGGGGTTGAATCGTAGGCATTATCGCCCATCTTCGAAGCTGACCAACTGTTAAACCAAACTCTCCCGGCGTCCAGCAACCCACGAATAAGCGAACACATGAAAGCGATACAGATCCGAGACGACGACGAACGCTCTCTGTACTGGACCGACGTGGAGCGTCCACAGCCAGGCGACGGTGAAGTACTGATCAAAGTGGCGGCCACCGCTTGTAACCGCGCCGACCTGTTGCAGCGCCGCGGCATGTACCACCCCCCGGAGGGTACCTCCGAGATCCTGGGGCTCGACGCCGCGGGCACAGTCGAACAGCTCGGCGCCGGCGTCGACGACCTCGAGGTGGGCGACCGGGTCTGCGCGCTGCTCAGTGGCGGGGGCTACGCCGAGTATGCCACCTGCCCGGCCTCCCTGGTGTTGAAGGTGCCCGAGCATTTGAGCCTGCAGGAAGCTGCGGCGATCCCGGAGGTCTTCTTCACGGCCTTCACCAACATTTTCCTGGAGGCAGACCATCAGCCCGGGGAGACGGTACTGGTCCACGCTGCCGCCAGCGGAGTCGGCACCGCAGCGGTGCAGTTGTGTAACGCGTTTGAATCCCCGGTGTACGGCACCGCCAGCAGCTCCAAATTGAACTTTCTTCGCGAACTGGGCGTCCAGGAGGCCATCGACCGCCACAACGAGGATTTTTCGGCGCGCATCGACGCCCTCACCGAGGCAGATGGCGTCGACATCATCCTCGATCCCGTCGGCGCAGATTATTTTGAACGCAATCTGCACCTGCTCGCCCGCGGTGGACGGCTGGTAGTCATCGGGTTGCTGGGCGGGTCCGAAAGCGAGATATCACTGGGTCGGCTTCTGATGCGAAGGTTGCAGGTGATCGGTTCCGTGCTTCGATCGCGCAGCCTGGCGGAGAAATCGGCGATTGCCGACGAATTCCGACGCCGCGTCTGGCCGCTGTTTAAAGACGGTACATTGCAGCCCGTGATCGACCGGGTGATGCCGATCCAGGAGGCTCAGAAAGCCCACGATCTGATGTTCGAAAATGCCACAATCGGCAAACTGGTGTTGACCATCGACGAAGAATGAGCCGGCGCCGTGGTCATCCCCCGGCGGTGACGTACAGAAAGGCGACGAGCAATCCGGTAAACAGCAACACCATCAGCACCGCTGCCACCACCAGTCCGGTGCGACCGCCCCGGCGGGCGCCGCCGGCGGGCTTTGACGATGAGCCTGCTCTGGCATCGCGAACCGTATCCGACGCACGCGGCGCCGGCGAACCGCCTTCGGTGGGCGTCTGGAGCTGGCGACGCCCGGTATTCACCCGAACCGATGACGGTTGTGATTGCACCGGACTTTCAAACTCTCCGGTCGGATCCAACTCCACGCCCGCCAGATTGGTCTCCGGCACTGCCACCCGTCGGGTATCCACGTCGAGCGCATCCAACCCACTGGCAATCGTGCCGGCCCGTGCCTCACCGCCGACGATCGCTTCAAACTGCCCCAGCGCCTGCCCTGCCGTCGCAAAGCGATCTTCCGGCTCCTTGGCCAGACAGCGATGGATGAACGCCTCGAACCCCTCCGGCAATTCAATCCCGTGGCGGGGCTGAATCGTTGGCACTGGCTCATACTGGTGCTGGCGGATCATCTCCTGGGGCACA
>SKMT01000153.1 GCA_007120915.1 Myxococcales bacterium
CGACGAGGTGATTCTGTTCCTGCTGGAAGGCGGTGAGCCGAAGATACACGCCGTGGCGGTAGATTCGCCCACAGATGATTCAAAGCGTGACGACGAACTGAAGTACTCCGAGACCCTGGTCCAGAAGGTCATCGACGACGAGCAGCCACTGCTGTTGAGGGATGTCAGCGATGACCCGAAGTTTCGGAAAGCCCAGTCGATTCAGGTGTTGTCGATCACCAGTGCAATGGGGGCGCCGCTGTACCACGACAGTGAACTGATCGGTGCGATTTATGCCGCTCGCCGCCGGGTAGCTCAGAACTTCGACGACACCCACCACGAGTTGATGACGGTGGCCGCTTCCCAGGCGAGTCTTCTGTTAAGCAGGGTGGCGTCACGCAAGGCGCTTCGCGAAAGTACATCTCGTTATCGGGCGGTGGTAGAGGCGTCGCCGTCGGCAATTCTGATGGTACGAGACAACGGGGTGGTGGGCTTCGCCAATCAGAAAGCCTGTGAAATTTGGAATCGTCAGTCTGTCGCCGAGATCGTGGGTAGTCAGGTGCGGGAGTTGTTCGATCCCTGGCGCTCGCTTCTGCTTCTGGACGCGCTGGCAGATTCGGACAGCTTTGAGTCCATAGATGCCTGGGTACGCTGTGGGCCGGACCAGCAGAATCGGCCGGTGGAGGTGGTAGGAAGACCGGTGGAGTTCGGTGGGCAGTGTGCGATGCAACTTGTGGTGACCGAAACCGAAGAGCGGGGCGAACTGCTTCAGCGCCGCGTGCACAGCGATCGTGTAGAGTTGATGAGTGCGCTGGCGTCGAAGGTGGGCCACGAAATCAACAATCCGCTGTCTTACGTGCACGCCAACATCGAGTTTGCCATCGAAGAGCTGTTGTTGAAACGCCGCCGGGATCGTCAGGGTCAGCCTTCAGAAGATGAACCGGACAGCTACAGCGAAGTGCTCGATGGACTGCGGGCAGCCCGAGATGGTGCGGAGCGGATTGGCCAGATCGTCGATGATCTGCGCAATTTCTCCGATCTGAATGGTGTCTCCGGGGATTATGAGAGTGTGGAGCGGCCGCTGAAGTCGTCGCTGCAGGTGATTCGGCAGCGTGAGGGCGACAAGATCCACTGGGAGGTGGATATCGATTCTACATCTGAGGTCCGCCTCGATGCGGCCCGGCTGGGGCAGGTGTTTTTGAATCTACTGGTCAATGCAGTCCAGGCGCTACAAAAGGTGGACCAGCCCCAGAGCCCCAGGGTCTCGGTGTCGGCGCGCGATGAGTCAGATCGGGTGATGGTCGAAATTGAGGACAACGGCCCGGGGATCGACCCGGAGGTGCAAGACCGGATCTTCGAGCCCTTCGTATCTACGAAAGGGGACTCTCAGAGCGGATTGGGGCTGGCGATTTGCCGGGAGTTGATCGAGGCGGCCGGAGGCGACGTCCAGGTGGAGAGTGCGCCGGGAGAAGGAGCGTTGTTCCGGTTGATATTTCCACCGGTCGACGCCGACGAGCCACAGCAGCAGAGCGACCACAGCGACCACGAGCCCCCCGGGCAGCGACGGTCGGGCAGTATACTGGTTGTGGAGTCGGAGCCGATCCTGTGCCGCAGCCTCCAGCGGGTACTTCAGGACCACGAGGTCACCGCCGTGCAGACAAAGGGGGCAGCCATCGATGCGCTGCGAGAGCACAACGAGTTCGACGTGGTGTTGTGTGATCTGTCCCTGCGCCGTGGGCTGGGCCGGGACTTGTTTGACTGGATGCAGTGCAACAGCCCCGAATGCTGGCAGAAGCTGGTGGCAATGGCTCCACAGAAGCCCAACGAAGAGATGCGCCGCTACCTCAGCGAGCTTCCCAACCCCTGGATTGCCAAACCCTTCGACCTCGGGGAGTTGCGAGCGGTGATCGCTGAACAGATCCGACGACGCCGTGGTGAATAAATGGAGGACCGGTCCACCAGTCGGTTGACCACGGGGGGGTTGGTTGTACACTTGCACTAGTGCGCTGGCGTCGATGGCGCGAACTATTGCGATTCGGGGAGCCCAGGCGTGACCAAACACGACGAGCCAGATGACAAGATCACCGTTCTGTTTCCCAATCATCAGGGGGACGAAGAACCGGATGAGGGGGACGGGGACAACCACGGGGAACCGCAACAGGAGTCCAACAGCGGCGGGGAGGTGGTTCACCTCGATTTTGAGAACAACGACTCATCATCGGACAGCACCGATCAGGTGCGCGGAGAATTGCAACCACTGGCAGGGGAGCAGGTTAACACCACGAAGCTGAAGGTGTTTGAGGGCATGATCGAGGAGGGGATGGTCATGGTCACGCTGGATACCCGCGTGCCCGGGGTAAGTGTGCCGGCGAAGTTTCGTGGACTACCAGAATTGCGGCTGAACTTCTCCCACATGTTTCACATCGACGATTTTGGCTACGACACCGAAGGGGTGCGCGCATCGCTGTCGTTTGACGGGAAACGCTACTTCTGTGATGTGCCCTGGCAGGCGGTGTTCATGATGTACAGCCACGAAACGGGAGAGGTGGTGGTGTTCGAGCCGTCGACTCCGGACTGAACAGCGTTGAACGTCAACGTGGGGGTTCGCCGTGTTCTTCGAGGTACTCGCGGACCTCTTCGGTCTGCTCGTCGGTCACCTCCGGCGCGAGGATGTGGTTGTTGCACACGTGCATGGTGCCGCTGATGAGCACCAGCACCAGTACGATCAACGCCGCCTTGCTCCAGGGGAGGCTGTCGCTGGGAGTATCGCCCAGATCTTCGATGATGGTGCGCGTCGGTTCGTGCTCCGGATCGATGTCGGTGGCACGCTCGGCGAAGTGCAGCCCCAAAATGCGATGCTCCGGGCGGCTGTGTTCGCTATAGCGGCGCGCGTACAGCCGGGCCAGCAGGTAGAAGGGCTGGAGGCGTACCGGGGAGAGCAGAACAGCGTCTCGTAACAGTTGCTCAGCCTGTTGATCGTCTTTCTCGAGCAGTTCGCCGGCGCGCACGGTGAATTCGCCAGCGCGTCGGTCGGCATCTTCGGAATCTTCGTGGGTCATCCCCACGTCTTCGGCGATACCGCGCAGGGTTTGACCGTCGGGAGGAGGCTGGTCATCGTCCCAGGCTTGCCGGGCGCGCTTCAGGTAGTTGTCGATGCGTTCGTTGGACGAAGCGTTCATGGGGACAACGGGGTGGGAAGTACACCATCGACCAGATCCAGCCCTACAGGGTGGGCCACGGAAAGTCGAGCCGTATTAGGACGGCGGCAATGCGCCCTGCATCGAGGACCGCCAGGTGAATTCATCGGGTTCGTCGGCGACCAGATATCCGTAGTGGTCCACGAACTGTTCCGGTGTCATCTCGGCGAGCGCAGCGAGGCGATGGAGTTGTTTGCTGTCGTCGAAGTCCCCCGGGGTTAGTCGCTGCATATAGCGTCGGGCGACCAGATAACTCTCGGAGTTCACGTCGACCAGTCGCACGCTGGTCTGACCGGTAGTGGGGTCGTGCATATCGTCGAAGGTCAAGATGGAGCGCTGGCCCTGATCGACGATGACCATCGCGTCGGTGCCCCCTTCGGCGAGAAATCGAGTTGCCGCATAACCGAGATCGCGGGTGTACTCGATATCGAAGGGAACGGGCCGGGCACAACGAAGCTCATAGCCGAGCTTGATTTCGTTAAACTGCATATCGATGCCACGGCGGGCGAGTCGTTTGTTGAGTTTTTTGCTGACCAGCACACCCAGCTCCAGGTTCGACAGTCGGATTCGGCCCTGACTGTCGCGTTTGATCGCCGAAAAATGCTTCAGCTCTTCCGGGTCCAGCCGGTGCACCAGTCCTTCGGCGAGAATGGCCACTCCCCAGCGCCGCCCGAGAGCCAGCCCCTTGAGCACCGAACCGTCGACCAGGTCGGTGTAATGATCGAGGCTGACACGCTGCTTGCTGAACTCCTCGGGGATGATGGTGATATTGGCGCCCGCCGCTTTGCCGATCCCCAGTGCCAGGTGACCGGCCTGGCGGCCCATCGCGACCACGGCGTACCAGCGCTGGCAGGACCGGGCGTCTTTCATCAGGTTTTGTACCAGCTCCACCCCCAGGTGGCGGGCGGTGGTGAAGCCGAACGTGGGCACACCCGAGGGCAGGGGCAGGTCGTTGTCGATGGTCTTCGGCACATGAACAACCCGCAGATCATCGCCCATCGCGTGGCTGATTGCGGCTGCTCCGGAGGCGGTACCGTCACCGCCGATAGTCACCAGCAGATCAATCTGGCGTTGCTTCAGGGTTTCGAGCACCGGGCGCAGGTCGCCGTGCTGGGCGGGATGGGTTCGAGACATGCCCAGCATCGACCCCGGTTCGTAGTGCACCCAGGTTACATCATCGACCCCAAGGGGTTGCATATCGTCTTCGAGCAGCCCGGCAAACCCATTGCGCACCCCCAGAACCTCCCAGCCGAGGTTGAGCGCCTCCAGAGTTGCAGCGTTGATCACGGAGTTGATGCCCGGGGCGGGTCCCCCGGCGGTGAGGATGGCCATGCGGGTGGTGGAATCGGTCATGGGTCTGAGTCCGGGATTAGGGATCACAATGGATGCGGAAAACATTATTTCATGTCTCCGCTGATGTAGGCAATTTGGTGGTTGCCCTTGCGAAATTGTCGTACCGAAAGACGTGGAGCCGTGAGTGTACACCTGTTTTTGACGTTTTGTTACGCCCCGGTGCAGGCTGCATCCGGGGTCGTTGCCCTACAATGGTTGAGCAGTCTGTGTTATTCGTTGGAAGGTGACC
>SKMT01000125.1 GCA_007120915.1 Myxococcales bacterium
ACCTTTGCACCGGCTCCGTGCGCGGTGCAGTGAACTGAAGACGGAGAAAGAAGATGGCAGAAGATCAGAACCCCGAAGAGCAGCAGGACGAACAGCAGCAGGCCGAAGGCGAGCAGCAAGAGCCCGAGGAAGAAAAGAAAGAGTACAGCGGCGAAAAGATCATGTGTTTTGTGTCCAAGCAGATGGTTCCCATCGAAGATACGGTGGAACTGGAAGTGCAGGAGCACAAGAAAGTGCGCGTGATGCCCAGATTCATCAAGTTCGACCCCGACGAAGCAGGGGTAGACGTTCAGCCTCACTCCTGATGGACTGAACAGAGAGTTCTGCGCCGACCCGGCCCTGCCCAGGGCCGGGTTTTGGCATTTCTTGGGGGTTCTTCCCACCTCACCCCACCACGATATCCCACCTGTCCCCACACTCCATGACACTTTATCCCACGCCAGTATCGATAGGGCTGTGGAAAACTGATCTAAGTGCCTGAATTCGCCCGGTAAATTCTGTTACAAACGGGGTGTTTGGTAGGGGGGTTAGATCAGGAGATCGTCCAGTGTTTATGCGGTGGAAAATAGTTTCTTGACGGGATCGGATCCCCGTCATATAGTGGCGTCGTGGGATAAATTCCCATCAGGTGGAATGAGGTGGCGCAGATGCCACCGATTCGAGCCATGGACGGCTCGGACAACGTCAAAATGCAACGCCACGGAAGGCCGGTGGTCGAAAGTGTGACAGGATGTTCCGATGTTTCGCGGTCAATACGAACACACCATGGATGGCAAGGGCCGCATCAGCGTGCCGGCGCGATTCAGGGAAGTGTTGGCCGAGGAGGACGTGACTGGAGATGCTTCCGACCGCATCATTTTGACGCGTACATTCGAGCGATGCCTGGTGGCCTATCCCATGGACAAGTGGCTGAGCTTCGAGGAGAAGATTCGCCAGCTTCCACAGTTCGACCGCAACGTCCAACGCCTGAAGCGAGTGTACATCGCAGGGGCGGTGGAGGGTTCCATCGACAGCCACGGAAGGCTGCTGGTGCCGAGTGCGATGCGGGAGTACGCCGATCTGGACCGAAACTGTGTGTGGGTCGGCCAACTCGACACATTCGAGCTGTGGTCCGAGCGCCACTGGCAGGGAGCCGTGGACGAGGCGCTGGGCGACCCCCAGGAGTTAACGGAAGCGATGGCCGATCTTGGCCTTTGAAGCGAAAGCCCAACAGATACGAGGTTCGTGCTCAAGGAAGAGCAGGCCGCCGGCGTGACAAGGTGGTTCGAACTCAAGGAAGAGTCACGGGAAGAATTTTCAAGGATGAAAACGGCGTCGTATCCCCCGATGCGGCCCGCGCCCAGGGATGGGCATCTTCCCGGTTCGACGGCCGGCGGGGCTTCGGTGTTTCAGGCCAACAGGGACAACACCGAAGCCCTGCTCGCCGTCGAGCAAACTCCAGCAGATAGAGGTGAGCCTTGGCCGACGAACACCATGCGACGGATTACCACGCACCGGTGTTGGTCAACGAGGTGCTCGACTGGCTGAACACCGCTGATAAGACGAGGTTTGTCGACGGCACCGCCGGAGGTGGTGGCCACAGCGAGGCGATCCTGGAGGCGACGGCGCCCCAGGGTCGCCTGCTTGCGATCGATCGGGACCCCCGGGCCGTCGAGGAAGTGAAAGATCGGCTCAGCGAGTACGACCAGCGGCTGACCGTGGTGTGCGGCAACTATTCACAAACCCCGCAGCTCTTACGCCAGCAGCGATGGGAGAAGGTCGACGGATGGTTGGTCGACGCCGGTGTCAGCTCTCATCAACTCGACGATGCCCAGCGAGGGTTCAGCTTTCGCAACCCCGGCCCGCTGGATATGCGCATGGGCCCGGATGCGGAGTCGGCGGCCGATTTTCTGGATCGGGTCGACCGTGACGAATTCGCCCGGGTGCTGCGCGAGTACGGCGAGGTCGATCGGGCCCGGTCGTTGGCGTCGAATATTCTTGATGCCCGACGAGATGGCAGGCTCGAAACAACCACGGATCTGGCCGATCTGGTCGAAGAGCTTCGCGGTCAGCCGGAGTGGAAGAAGCCATCTATTCACCCGGCGACGCTGGTGTTTCAGGCCATTCGCATCGCCGTGAACCGAGAGCTGGATCATCTCGAGAAGGCCGTGGAGTCGATCCCCCGCGTCGTCGCCGTCGGCGGGCGGGCGGTGTTCATCAGTTTTCACTCTCTGGAAGACCGGATCGTAAAGCACGGGTTTCGGCGCATGGCCGATCCCTGTGTGTGTCCCCCGGACCTGCCGCGTTGTGGCTGCGCTGCCGAGCCGTTTGGCCGTGTGCTCACAACCCGTCCGGTGCGCCCGTCTGAGAAGGAAATCGAAGAGAATCCGCGGTCGCGAAGTGCCCGGCTGCGAGTGTTTGAGGTCACCGCCGAGGGGCGGTGGCCGAACTGACGTGATGTTGTGATGTCTCCAACTGCAAGTGGTAGTGCCATGAAGACGTGGTTTTTCGAGCTGTTCTCCAATTCGCTGTTCATCGGCAAAGTGTTGCTTCTGGTGGGAGTTCCGACCTGTCTGCTGGTGGTGCACGTCTACAACCAGCACCGGCTTGCGGAGGTGGGCTACCAGATCGCGGAGGCGACGGCAGAACACCAGCAGCTTCTCGAAGAAAACAAGAAGCTGACCGTGGAGGCTCGTCTGCAGGGACGAAGCGACCGGGTGAAGGAAGTCGCCGAGCAGCAATTCGGGCTGGAGCCGCTCAGCCCCGCCCAGGTGGTCATCGTCGATGAGCAAGAATCGGAGGAGCCGGCTGGCGAGCACGCCCGGCTCGACGATGAGGCAGCTCTGGTGCAGTAAGGCGGAAAACTGCCGGTTATCTCGCCGAATGCGGAGCGAATCATGGAACATGTTGGAGACCAGAAGGCGCGGTTCTGGCTGAAGGTGCGCATCGGGTTGGTTGCGGCGGTATTTGCCATCGGATTCGTCGCGATTGTGGGCCGGGTGTACTATCTGCAGACGGTGGAGGCGGAGGCGCTCAAGGAGCGTGTGGCCGATCAACGGGAAGGGGAGGTGACGCGCCAGGCGCGCCGCGGGGATATCCGCGACCGGCATGGTTCGGAGTTGGCGGTGTCGGTGAAAGTGCCGTCGATTTACGCTCGGCCGCACCTGTTGGGCGAACCCGAAGAGGAGGCCGACAAGCTCGCAGAGATTCTCGACACCTCACCGGAAGCAATCGCAGATCGGCTCGACTCAGACAGCCCCTTCGTGTGGTTGGCGCGCCAGACTCATCCGGAAGCAGCGGAAGGGATCGAAGAGCTGGACCGGGCGGGGCTGGGGGTGATGGAGGAGTACGAGCGCTACTATCCGATGGGCCATGTTGCGGGCCAGGTTCTAGGGTTCGTGGGCATCGACGGGGATGGCCTGGAGGGGATTGAGCGGCATTTCGACGAGCATTTGTCCGGAGACCCCTATGAGTTTCGCGTCACACGAGATGCGGTGGGTCAGGAGATGATGCTTGCTGACGTGCCGCAGTTCGGCACCTTCGAGGGGCACAGCGTACACCTGACGATCGACGAGAGGGTGCAGCGGGTGGCCCATCAGGCACTTCAGGACCAGATCGACGAATTCGGAGCCTCCGGGGGCCACGCCATCGCGATGGACGTGCAGACCGGTGAGATTCTCGCGATGGCCGATGCGCCAAAGTTCGACCCGAACCGGGTGAATGCGTTCACCTCCAGGCACTGGAGGCTCGGCAGTGTGAACGACACCTTCGAGCCGGGGTCGGTGTTCAAACCGGTGGTGTTGGCCGGGGCGCTCGAAGAGGGGGCCGTGGAGTTGGACACCCCCTTTGATCTGGGCGATGGGCGCATGCAGATCGGCGCTCATAGCTTCGGAGATGTGATGCGGCGCGAGGAGTTGACGGCTGCACAGATCATGCAAAAGTCGAGCAACGTCGGCTCCTATAAGCTGGCGAAGAGAATCGGAAGGGAGACATTCTACGACTACATTCTGGACTTCGGGTTCGGGTCGATGACGGGGGTGGGGCTGCGCGGAGAGCAAAGCGGGGTGGTCTGGCCCCCCGATAACTGGGCGGAGATTACGTTTGCGAATGTCTCATTTGGTCAGGGGCTGTCGGCGACGCTACTGCAGGTGCTCAACGCCACGGCGGCGATTGCCAACGGAGGGCGTCTGATGGAACCGCGGGTCGTCGATGCGATCCGGGACCGGGCCGGAGAGGCGGTCTGGCAGCAGGAGCCGACGATGTTGCGCCAGGTCATCTCCGAGGAGACAGCCGGACAGATGGCCTGGGCGTTGAGCCTGGCAACACTGGAGCGGGGAACGGGCACGGCCGGGGCGTTGGACCACTTTACGGTGGCCGCGAAGACAGGAACTGCCCAGCAGGTCGACCCGGAGACGGGGACCTATGACCCGGATCGGTGGGTGTCGGGATTCGTCGGGTTTGCTCCCGCGGAGCGCCCGAAGGTGGCGGTGGCGGTGTTCGTCGACGAGGCCGAAGAGGTCAGATATGGTGGAGCGGTGGCGGGACCGGCGTTCGCACGGATCATGGACACGGCACTGCAGCAGAAGGAAGTCCTGCCGTTGCCGGCCGAAGAGCGATTCGACCTGGGGGAGGACACACCACCGGAGACACCGCGGGCTCAACTGCGCGAGCCGGCCCCGCAAGACACGGTGGTGGTCCCGCCGAGGCGGGTGGTCGAATCGCCCGGCGGTGATGCCGGTGATGGAACAGTACCGAATTTCGAACAGTTGACCCTTC
>SKMT01000161.1 GCA_007120915.1 Myxococcales bacterium
CAGTGAAAAATTTTTCACCCCCCGGCATCTGTACGATTCAACAGGATGTTGCGCCACCCCGCGGGTAGTGTCGCTCCGGTGGTGGACGACAGTTCATCCAACCATGCGGACACTACCCCGTTGGGCGACGTTCAAAATCGCACCGACAGGCTCGCTCCGGTGTGGTCGGGCCCGATCTGAGGCTGGACCATCGCCGCCGGTTCGTCCCCGCCGGTCAGCATCGGCCACAACAAAAGTCCCGCTCCCACCGTCGCCGCCGTGGCACCGACGACATAGGCGGTGGGAATCGCCCACCGCACCGTGTCGTACCGTTCCTCAACTCCCTCCGCATCATCGGCGACCTGCCGCTCCCAGGAAAAATGCCAGATCCCGGTTCCTAACAGGGTGGCCGCTCCCACACCCACAGATGACCACCCCGCCAACTCGCGGGTGCTCATCCCCGGATCCTCCACCGGCTCGATCTCCTCTTCTCCGGCGATGCCTTCATCGACCTGCGCGCGCAACTGATCGGCATCTTCCTGCATTTGGTCATCGAACAGATAGGGCTCACCGAAGTCGAGCCACTCCTCCGCTTCCATCCAGTCTTGCCCGGCGACCGCCTCCCTCGTCAGAATCAACGAGCAGTCTCCGAACACCGTCTCCACATCCTGCTGGTCATGCTCGGTTACGTCGTCGGTGGCCAGATACTTTTCGCCCAGATCCACCGCCGTTTCGCACTCTTCGATCAGATAGCGGGTGATCATCTGATTCTTCAGCAAAATCGGCTGTGGATAGGCATCCCAGGCCCGCTGGTAGACATCAGCGGCCTCCGCAAAGTTGCCGTCGGCATACAACTGCTCGCCCTCGGCGCTCAGTTCGAGCATCTTCTCGTATGCATCTTCGTCTTCCTGAGCGACATCATCTTCCTCGATCATGTCGTCGCCCATCATCGAATCGGTCTCGGCGACCGCAACGCCGGCTGCGAGCAGCGAAACGGCAACAAAGGCGACCCAAAAGCTCAAGCTGTGCTGGAACGTCGGTTTCACGTTGGTTCTCCGTTGCTGTCAATCCCGTTCGGGCAGGCCGATGCCCGCCGGTTGTTCGACTTCTTGCTGATCATCCTCTGTCTGGTCGTCTTCCTGATCGCCGCCTCTGCGCCGTCGCTCCAACTCCAGGGCACCGGGCTCGGCAGGCTCGTCGGGTTCGGTCTCCTCCGGATCAGACTGCTCCGGCTGGGGGGGCGGGCTGGCAGCAGGGGCCGGGGAGGGCTCGGCGGCAGGCTCGTCGGGGGCAGGTTCGTCTTCCCGCTCATCGCGCTGCTGTTCTTCGTCAGCCCCCTCCTCTTCGTCCTCATCTTCTTGTCCGGACGCCTCATCCTCCTGGTAGGTACCAGAGTCGTCCTCTTCGTCTGAATCCTGTTGCTCTACCGCCAATTCGTCGGCCTGCTGTTCGACTTCATCGGCGATGTCTGCGGCGGCGACCTCTTCGGGCTGGCCCTGATCCTCGAGCCCATCATCGGCTTGCTCATCCGGGGCCAACACAAAGATCACCCCCGCCAGAGCCAGCACCACCACTACTGCCACCACCGCCGCTCCTGCCAACAGTGGCCGATGCGTACCTGCCGACTCGTCCCACTGTAACTCTTCGGTCGTCGTCACTGAGGACTCTTCTTGTGACGCCCCGTTCTGTTCGGATGGCTCTTCGTCGACCTCGGTATCCTGCTCTGGATCGAGTACCGGTTGTTCCCCCGTGCCCGGTGCCACCGTCGGTGCGCTGCCGATCTCTTCGGGGGTCATCTCATCGGCGGGGCGAGTCTTTTCCGTGTTGCTGTTGCCTCCCTCTTCGTCGGCGCCGGCAGCCCGCTGGTGTTGATCGCCCTCATGATCCGCCGGCTGCGCCCGGCTCGCTGACACCAACACCGTGTCGGCACTTCGAGACCAGGACACCGCCTCCAGCGCCTCTTCGAGGCTCTTGCAGGTGTCGAACCGATCGTCGGGCTCCTTTTCGAGACACCGCATGATGATCTGTTCGAGTTGTTCGGGAACATCGTCCCGTCTCAGCGGTGGCACCTCTTCGTTCAGGTGCATCATCACCGTCGAAATCGGCGTATCCCCCAGAAAGGGCAGCCGCCCCTCCAACAACTCGTACAGAATCACCCCTATGGCATAGATGTCCGTCGAATGGGTGATATCCAGCTTCGCTCGCACCTGCTCCGGGCTCATATACGGCGGAGTGCCGAACATCTGCCCTGCTTTCGTCAGCCGCGTCGCCTTTTCGCTGTCCTCGGCAATCCGTGCGATGCCAAAATCGAGGATCTTCAGCACCGGCTCACCGTCGGAGTCGACGGCCATGATGTTTTCCGGCTTCAGGTCACGGTGAATCACCTTTTGTTGATGGGCGTGATGCATCCCCGCTGCCACCTGCCTGCCCACTTCCAGCACATCGGCCACCGGTAGTTGTTCACCGATCCAGTTCTCCAGTGAGCTGCCCTCCACGTACTCGAACACCGCGAACATCGCGCCCAGGTCGTCCGAAAAACCGAACTCGTACAACATCACGCAGTTGGGGTGCCTCAGCCGGGCAATCGCTTTGGCTTCGGTCTCAAACCGCTTGCGTACCGATTCATCTCCCGTCAGGTCCTGGTGCAACACCTTGATGGCCACCGTGCGCTCGATGGTCTCGTGCTCCGCCAGAAACACCTGGCCCATCCCGCCGGCACCCAGCTCTCGCTTCAGGCGATACTTCCCCTCCAGCATCGTCCCCTTTTTCAATTCGCTGTGAGATCTGGAGCTCACTGTCTACCCGTTTTCTCCTCAACTGCCGACAGCAATAATCGCCGGTGTCGCCTGCGAACGTGCGCGTTGTAACTGGTTGTTGCATATTCTGTACCACCGGGCCCCCAGAATCCGGATCGGCGTCCAATGATGCACGGTGCCGGGGCAAAGTAAAGAAGTTCGCTCAGAATTCGCTCCCGCACCCACCGGAACCTCTACCACCACTGTGCTCCAACCATGATCTCGATGTCACCCCCCGAGTCAGAACCGTAGAGGGGGCGAACTGAAGCGGTGCTCATCCCGAGCTTGATCCCCACTGATCAGGTCACTATTGTTCGAAACTGGTAGAGATGTTTACCCGGAACGCTTCCACAGACAGCTTCACTGGCTGTGGACGAAAGAACGGTGCTGGCAAAATTTTTTCGAACGAACGGGTCTGAAGATGAACTTGTTTACCTGGTGGCGCCCGACGACTGCTGTTGTGGGTTGTCTGGCAATTGTAGCGCTTGTGGGTTGCGACTTCATGGGATTTGGCGACCGTCCGGTCACCACCGTGGAGAGTGAAGACAACGACCAAGACAACGACCAGAACAACGACGAAAACAACGACGAAAACAACGACACCACCCCCGACGAAGGGGAATACGTCGAGGTGTTCGACGAACAGGTCAACCTGGTCAACAACTACTCGGATCCCATCGAGGTGGAGATTCCCGACGAGGCCTACGCCATCGCCATCTCCATCACTGAAGGTGACGGGGCCCTCAACTACATGGTCACCGACTGGAGTGCTCCCGACGGGTTCGAGATGGTCCCCGCAGGCTGGGAAAACAACGACGGCGAGGTCTGCTACCCGGGCTGTAACCTGCGGGTGATGCAGTCGGCCGGGGCCAACGGCGTGATCGCCCCCAACAACCCCGATGCCGAACCCGGTATCCAGCCCGGAACCCACGAGTTTACTGTCCATTCCGCCAGCGCCGGGCAGTTCGGCGGCGGCTGGCTGCAAGACTCGGCAAACCAGGCGAGCACCGACACCGTTCGCGTCTCCGTGTACGTCGAAACTGCCGGCGACGCCGTACCTGAGGCCGGCACCATGGATCTGAATCTCTTCTTCACCGGCTCCGAAGGCTGGACCGCTGACACCGCCGCCGACGACCCCGACGTTCAGGCCGTCATCGAGCAGATGGACGGAATCTTCGACCAGGTCAACGTCGACATCGGCGAAGTCGCCTACTACGACGTCGACGGTGACTACCGCATCATCGAGGATCTGTTCGGCGGCACCGGCGATCTCTCCCAGATGTTCGCTCAATCCGAGCGCGCCGAACTCGAAGGCCCCAGCGTCTTCTTCGTCGAAGAACTGCAAAGCCCCATGGACGACTGGGGCGGAGGCGGAGGTGTACTGGGCATCTCCGGTGGTATCCCCGGTCCCATGATCGTCGACGGCTCCCCCCGAAGCGGCGTGGCCGTCTCCACCGAGCACTCCGCAGGCATGGGCGCCCCCGGCATCTCCAACGTCACCGCCCACGAGCTGGGCCACTACCTGGGGCTGTTTCACACCACCGAACAGACCGCCGGATTCGGCGGCGGCGGAGGCATGCCGTCGCACGATCCGCTGCCCGATACCGAGGAATTCGACGAGTCCTATCTGATGCATGCCACCGGCAGCGGCACAGAAATGTCTGAATGGCAGGGCCGGGTGATGCGTAATAATGCATGGGTGAACAGCGACGACTAAACCGAACTCACCCCCGTATCCCGGTTTTGCGACCAATGATCTTGATTTGACTTCCAGGAGTGCTGACGATGACGAACTCAAAGATTTTGCGCATCGGCTCGATGGCCATTGCCCTGATCGCTTTGCTCGCCGCCCCGGCCTTCGCTCAGACCACCGGCGATGCCCACGGCCCCGAACACGGCGTGCCCGGCGAACATGTCGAGGACGACAAAGCCTTCGACCAACTGGTCCGCGGCATCGACGTGCTGCCCGACCGCGAAGC
>SKMT01000488.1 GCA_007120915.1 Myxococcales bacterium
CAGGCGAAGGAGAAGCCGCTTTCGCCCTGGTCGGTGCTCCAGGGGTGGAAGTGGTCGGAGCACATCGCCGCGTCGAAGCCGGCTGCTTCGGCCTGCTGGACGCAGTCGAGAAGATGACTCGGCGGGAATTGTTCGTGCGATGCGTGGTAGCCGATGGTGGTCATGGGACTCCCAGATGTTAGTCGGTGCCGAAGGGGATGGCCGTCATCAGCGCGTTCTCCGACTGTCGGCTGTCGAGCCGGGAGTGCTGCACGACCACCGGGATGTTCGACTCGATGATGCTGGCGTAGTCGGTGGCCCGCGGGATCGGTTCCGGCTCCTTCAGTTCGTTGAACCGCAGGTGCACCGTGCGTCTGGCATCGACGGTGATGCGGTAGGGGCCGGCGGGGTCGCGATCCTCGAAGTAGCAGGTGATCTCGACGTGGGCCGGCTCCGAGGCGGTGTTGAGGATGCAGACCGTCTCGTGGCTCTCCATCTCAGGTTCCGGCCCGTGGCTGTACTCCGGGATATAGCCCTCGGCAATTGCCCAGGTGGTGTGGCCGATGGGAACGGACATGGCGGCTCCTGTGGTCGGAAAAGGTCGGATGTCGTTGAGGACCAAAAAGATAGACAGCGAGAGGAGGCGCCCAAATCCATTCGCCGGGAAGTCTATTCACCGGGAAACCCCAGGCTGCGGCTGTGGGTCTGCTCCGCGCGGCGGGTGTCCAGGCTGGTGAGTTGGACGACCACCGGGGTGTTCGCCTCCACCACGGCGGCGTAGTCGGTTTCAAGGGGGATCGCCTCGGGGTCGATCAGGTCGTTGAAGCGTACCTGGCGCACCCGCCGGGCGCCCACTTCGATGTGATAGGGGCCCACGGGCTCGCGGTCGGCGTAGTACAACGTCATCTGAACATCGGCGTCGTCGTCGGTGGCGTTGAGCACCCAGAGGCTGTCGTGGCTGGTGAATTCGGGCTCCTCACCGGTGTGCTCCAGGGGGATGTTGCTACCGGGGATGGCCCAGGTTTTCTTGCCGATTTCGGTCATCGTTCCCCCAGCAGTTCGGCCATGTAGTCCGACAGAAACACCCCGTCGGGGTCGAGTTGGCGGCGAAGCCGGCGGAAGTCGTCGAACTTCGGGTACAGCGTGGCCAGTCGGTCTGCGCGCAGGTTGTGCTTTTTGCCCCAGTGGGGCCGGCCGTCGTGGCTGTGGAACACGGGTTCGATGTCGTTGAAAAACTTCCAGAAGGGCAGCGACGCGTTGTGGTGCAGTGAAATCGTGACCGTGGGCCGTTTGTAGCTCGTCGACAGCCAGGCGTCATCGGCAGCAACCGTGCGGTACAGCGTTCGCCAGCCCACATCGCGGCGGTGCTCGGCGAGCATCTTGTCGCGTACTCGTCGAAACGCCTGGGGGCCGTCGGAGGCGGGCAGCGAATACTCCATCTCGTCGAACTTGAGCATTCGCTGCCTCGATAGATTGCGGGGCGCCCAGTCGATGTTTTCCTTCTGCAACTCTGCGTAGCCCAGCTCCGGAGTTTCTCCCGGGGGGTTGAGCGTTCGGATTTTGACTTCGTCGCTTCGGGGGTACCAGTAGAAGTCGAAGTTGCGGTTCTGCTCGATCAGATCGTCGAGATGATCGAGGCATTCCTCGACGCCGGTGCACCACTCCTGGCGGTGCAGCTTGTAGGCGGGCTCAGCCTGGATGCGCAGCCCCACAAAAATGCCGAGCGTCCCCAGCGAGACGCGGGCGGCGTGGATGAAGTCGGGATCGTCTTCGATGTTGCGCTCGATGATCCGGCCGTCGGCGGTGACCATGCGAACGCCGAGTAGCATGGTGGACAGATTGCCCAGGGTGTCGCCGGTGCCGTGGGTGCCGGTGCCTATGGCCCCGGCGATCTGCTGGACGTTGATGTCGCCCTGGTTGTGGACCGCCATCTCTTCGTCGAGAAGCTCTTCGCCCAACTGCTCGATGTTGGTTCCCGGGCGCACCCATGCCTGGTGGCGATCGGCGTCCACCGATTCGACGCCGGTCATCTCTTCGAGCGACAGGAGTACGTCGTCGGTCTGCACCAGCGGCGAGGAGGAATGGCCCTGGCCGACCACCCGGAGCGTGCCGCCGGCGTCGGCGGTCTGGCGCACCAGCTCGCAGACCTCTTCTTCCGTCTGCGGCGTCTCGATGCGCTCCGGAGTAAACCGCAGGCTTCCGGACCAGTTGTTCCACTCTTCGGTCGTCATGCCCGAAACGTAGGAACGATGTGGCGTGGCCAAAATCTCAGAATGCCACCAGCACGACGGCCAACGCCGGCAGCGACAACACGGTACTGATGACGATACCGGCGGCGGCGAAGGCGTCGTCACCGCCCAACTGAGTGGTCAGAATGTAGGAGGCGGTCGCCGAGGGGCAGGCCGCAAAGACCATCACCACGAATGCCTGGTCGGCGGGCAGTGCAAAGAGCAGCGCGAAACCCCAGGTGATCAGTGGCACGGCGACGACCTTGAACAACGCGGCGCCAATGGACAGTCCCACACGTTCGGTGACGTTCAGCTCGATGAGCGCCCCGCCCAACGCGACCAGAGCCAGCGCCAGTGCGGTCTGGCCCAGAAGTTCCAGGGGCCGGTCGATCATCGCCGGGATGTTCCAGCCGAGCAGGCCGATGGCCGCGCCGATGACCGCGGAGATGATCAGCGGGTTGGTGAAGATCTTGCCGAAGACTCTGGCCAGTGTTCGAAGTGTCAGCTTCTGTTGAGCCATCACCAGGGCGGCCACAGCGATCAGATTGTTCAGCGGAACCAGTGCTGCCAGCGCGACCAGCGCCAGTGTCACCAGCCCATCGTCGGTGCCTGACGCGGCAAAGACGATCAACGGCAGGCCCACGAAGGCGGTGTTGCCCCGAAACCCGATCTGGACGAACACGCCGAACCGCTGGCGCGACAATCCGGAGATCAGCGCCACCAGCGCGGCGACCACCGCCGCGGCGACGGTGGCCACCACCAGCACAAGTAGCAGCCCTGCCGTCTCCAGCGCGGCAAAGTCGGTGTCCGCCAGGTCGTGCACGAAGAGACTGGGCAGTGCCACCCAGTAGGTAAACTTGTCGATCCCCCCGCGGATCTGAGGAGTGACAAATGCCCACTTAAACAGCACTGCTCCCAGAATCACCAGCAAGATGATAGGGACCAGCGAGCTGAGGATCAGTTGCATGCTCGAAAAATTAGTCGCAAAACCCCGGCGGTGCCAGTCGGGTTCTGAGGTTGGCGCAGCTATCCAATTCCGAAACGGAGTCGATTTCTCGCACCTCAGAACCCCGGGCTAGCCGCAGTTCAGGCTGCCCGGGGCTACGAGTCGAGCGTTGGGACTCGGAGGTCGGTCGGGAGGCTACGGATCGAGCGTTGGAACCCGGAGGTTGGCCGGCAGGACTGGGCTACCTTGACGGTGGTGAGATGGCGGTGGTAACAGCTCCGGTTATTTGGGCGTGTGCGTTGCGTCGGGGAAGGTTCCCCGTCATTCGACCGTTTGTCAGACCAACTTCATCCCCGTCGGTTCCCTCTGGTTTTGCCGCGTCGGAGCCCGGCGGTATGTGCTGGACGACCGAACCCGAATATCCGTCGCCTGCGGCCGGCGACACGACATCACGGAAAGACATCATGGAAGTTCTGTACCTCGTCATTGGTATTGCTGCCGCCGCTGTGGGGCTCTTCTTCTATTTTGAGGGCAAGAAGACGAAGCGAGCCTACGAAGTGGGCCAGAAGAAGCTCGAAAACGAGAAGGCTCAGCTCGAAAAGAAGCTCGAGGAGACCACGTTTCCCGAGGACTTGCCTTCCCCGGAAGAGATCGACGATCTGCGCGAGCAGCATCAGAAAGCCAAAGAAGAGGCGAAGGGGCTGCGCGAAAAGGTCTATGATCTGGAAAATGACCTGGAAGAGACCGAAGAGCGCGTGGAGGAATACCGCGATAAGGTCTCCGACGGCGGACAGCAGAGCTTCATCGAAGCCCGGGAGGAAGTGGCGCGTCTGAAGCTGGAGCTCGCCGAGCTGCGTGACGGTGATGATTCCGGTGCGGATGATGAGGACCAGCAGAAAGAAGAACCGGAGCCGGAGCCGGAGCCAGAGCCGGAACCTGAGCCGAAACCGACTGCCGATGAGGACCAGAAGACGAGCGTTGATGCCGACGAGATGCAGCGGCTTCGCAAGGAGCTCGAGCAGGCACGCGAGAAGCTCGAATCGGACAAGAAGGCGCACCAAAAGAAGCACAGCAAAGAAGTTCAGAAGCTAAAGAGCAAGCTCGACAAGACGATGAAGCGCGCCGAAAAACAGCGGCGACGCGCCGACAACAACGACAAAGCCTACAAGGTCACACAGCGCCAGCTCGACGCGGCCCGAGAGCGCGTCCAGTTGTTGGAAAAGCAGCTCAAGATTGCACAGATTGCCCTGGAGAAGGAGATCTCGGTCAAAGAGGCCGAAGAGCTGCTTCCGAAGCTCGAGAAAGAGGCCGAAGAACGGCGGCGCAAAGAAGCGCAACGGCGCGCAGAAGAGGCGAAGAAGGCTCGGGAGGCCGAAGAAGCCGCGGAGTCGGAAGAGGCTGCGGAGTTGGAAGAGTTGGAGGAGTCGGAAGAGGCTGCGGAGTTGGAAGAGTTGGAGGAGTCGGAAGAGGCTGCGGAGTTGGAAGAGTCGGAAGAGTTGGAAGAGTCGGAAGAGTCGGAAGAGGCTGCGGAGTCGGAAGAGTCGGAAGAGGCTGACGAGTCGGAAGAGTCGGAAGAGTCGGAAGAG
>SKMT01000646.1 GCA_007120915.1 Myxococcales bacterium
AGGTCAAGGAGAAGGCTTGCAGGCGATCCACATCTCCAAGAGCCTTCGACGCTGAGATCGTCGCACTGGTTCGCTCAGGTGCACACGTATTTCCGGAGTCCTGCACTAGACGCCACATCGCCGGACAGATCGCCTTTATCACCCGCCGCTGCTCGGAGCGTCGGTTCTTTCTGAGGCCCGACGACTACATCAACCAGTCCATCCCCTATGAACTGGGTCGCGCCGCCGAACGGCACGGCCAGCAGGTCTACGGGGTGATGGCCATGTCCAACCACGTCCACCTCGCGGTGGGCGACACCACGGGGGATCGAAGTTATTTTATGCGCGATTCGATGAGCGGGATCGCCCGGTCCCGAAACCGGGATCTGAACCGGGAAGGCCACTTCTGGGAGAGCGGCTCCTACAACGACACCGTTTTGCTCGACCAGGACGCCATCGAACGTAAGCTGTTGTACACCTGGCTCAACCCGGTGCAGGCCGGGCTTGTGGAGAGGGCCGAAGACTGGCCCGGATTCAAAATCCTGCCGAAACACTGGGGGAAGACGATTCGGATTGAGAAACCGGCGAAGTTCTACGGCATCGACAGCCCTGATGTGGTCGAATTCACCCCTCAGCCCCCGCCGGGCTACGACGACATGACTCTTGAGGAGGTCAAAGAGCACTTCGAGAAGCGGCTTCGCCGCGCCGAAGACGAGATCGCCCAGGTTAGACGCGAGATCAACGAAGAGGTCTGCGGCGCCGACAGAGTCAAGAAGGTGAGCACCGACGCCAGCCCCACCCGCGAGGAGTCCAACCGAAGCAGGCGCATCCCCCGGTTCGCCACCAGAAATAGCAAATTGATGGATGCGGCCACCAAGCGCTACCGCGCCTTCAAAGACCGCTATGAGACCCGCCGACAGCGGTGGGTCAACGGCAAGAAGGGGGTGACCTTCCCCTGCGGAACAGTCCAACTGAAACGCTGCGCACCCATCAAGTGCGACGACCCCCCGGAAGATGAACCGGGGCTGTTCGTCACCGCGGGCTGACCACCGCTGTTGCGTTGTCTGAACACTGACGTCGACGTACTCCTCCCCGCGAGGTGGACACCCGGCAAAAATTGCCAACCCACCGCGACCGCATCTCTCTGCACCTGCCACTCCCCTCTACGGCCCGAATCGGGCATGTTCCCCACCAAAACCCCTCAGATTTCATCCCGCCTGGCCAGATCAATCCGGTGAAGTGTCGATGACCCTCCAGACACGAAATTTTCCGGCCCAACCCCACCCAAAAAACACCACAAGAACGCCTTCCTGACACCGGTGCAGTCCCACCGGATCGATCCCGCATCGGTTTTTTGCACCATAGAGGGGGGCAAACCCCCGACAGACCCCCAAAAAATGGGACGATCAGTGACTGTCGGCCATTTTTGGATGGGCGATCGTCACCCCCCGGATCTGGACCACCTGGACCGGGTGCCGAGGCCCGGTATGGCCCGGGAAGTCGGGGCGATCGGGGACTGTCGGTCTTTTTTGGGGAGGGTGATGGGCCACCTGAGGTGGGGTGAAGGCTTGCTTTGGCCCGGAATTTCAGGGTGATCCGCGACTTTTGGTCGTTTTGGGGAGGGTGACCGCCAGGGTCAGGATTTGTCGAGTATCTGTGCGTTCGGGAGGCGACCACTGTTGGATTGTTCTCAGGTGGAGAGTATGACTAAGAGACGGTGGGGCGAAGAGAGTGTTTGTTGGAATTTGATCAGGATTGGAGTGAACGGATGGATGCCGATGTCGCCGTGATTGGTGCAGGAACTGCGGGGGCTACTGTTGCGCTGCAGTGTGCTCGCCAGGGTTTGCAGGTGCTTTGTCTTGATCGTCGGGATCTGGAAGAGGCCGGCGCGCGCTGGGCGAACAATATCCCGGCGTGGATGTTCGATGCTGCCGATGTTGCCCGGCCCCAACCCCCGGAAAAGCTGGGGGATCCGACGCCGATTCACCTGTTTGCCGGCTATGGGCCGGAAAGGATCGTCGTCGAAAACCACGGCTGTATCGAGGTCGATATGCGCCGGCTCGTCGATCGACTTCGAGAGGATGCCACAGACGCCGGGGCACGGTTTGTGGGCGGAGTAACGGTGAGGGACTTCGATGGGGAAGTGTTGTCGACCACAAAAGGGCGGTTTCGCGCCCGCTGGTACGTGGACGCCTCGGGGCTGGGTGGGGCAGGGCTCGTCGACCTTCCGAGTCCCCGGCGCAGCGACATCTGCACGGCCGCTCAGCAAGTTCATCAGATCACCGATGTAGGTCGGGCGCGTCGTTTTTTCGCCGACCACGACGTCCCCTACGGCCACACCCTGTGCTACGGAGCGTTGCACGGAGGCTACTCTGTGATCCATCTTCGCGCCCACCACAGCGGGCGTATTCACATTCTCACCGGCAGCATTCCGGGGCGGGGCAATCCGTCAGGACGACATATTCTCTCCGACTTCGTTCGCACCCACAGCGACTGGGTCGGTGAGTGTGAGTACGGTGGGGCCTCCCCGATTCCGCTGGGACGGCCCGTCGATCGCCTCGCCCGGGGGCGAGTGGCCGTCGTGGGAGATGCTGCCGTTCAGGTGCTTTCAGCGCATGGCTCCGGAGTGGGGGCTGGTATGATGGCAGCGAAGATCCTGGCGGATAGCCTGGCCGACGGGGAGGGGGTTGAGGGATACGCCCGGCGCTGGCAGCGGCGCTACGGGGGGATGTTTGCCGCCTATGACCTGTTTCGACGATTCACCTGCGGACTGGATACCGATGAGATGGCGGCGATGATGCGAAGCGGGCTTCTGCACCCCCACCTCGCATCGCTGAGTCTGCGCCAGGTCGCGCCCGTTCCCCGCCGGTTGATACTGCCCCGGCCCACGGAAATGGTCAAAAAACCGCAGCTTCTGATGCGACTTGGCTCCACGCTCGCCAGAATGGCCTGGGTGGCGCTGTTGTATCGGCGCTATCCAGACGAACCAAAACGAGTGGCAGACTGGGCGAACAGGGTGCAGCATATATTCAGTGAGGCGTCTTCCGATCTGCCGGTATCGCAACCAGAAACTTCGCCGAGTTAAACCATTGTTTTCGGGGAGAATCCCATGGCCCACCATGCACCGCCACGCAAGTATTATCGGTTTCATCCCGAAGGCGGTTCTACGATCAAAAAGATCATGGCGGTGCTGGTTTTGAGCGCCATCGTGGCGGCGGCTGTAGTACTTCCAGAGCGGTTCGACAGCGCCGTCGATGAGCAAGACGAGCTGATGATTGAGGAGAAGTGCCACACCGCCTTCGCCGATGATGAGACGAGCCGACTGTGTACAGACTGGGTGGCTCGCCAGTTCGACGACTGTTTCGAGTCCAAAGATCTCACCAAACACGAATCGCCCGCACCGCACCGCACCTACGACAAGTTGACCCCCAAATCGGATTGTCGCCAGGAGTTGATCGAGCAGTTTGCCAACCGCCGCGGTGAACCGATCGTCGACGATCTCTAAGCGTCCGAAAAACCCGGGTCGTCTCAGCTCCGCGAGGCCAAGCGTCAGAACAGTGAGCCTGTCTTCTTGTAGGAGCGCCACGCCACCAGCGCCGACACCGAGGTCAGTGCCGCGCCGAGGGCGACGACGCCTTTCCAGCGCATCGGCACCTCGCGGCGTCCCACCGGCATTGGCGTGGCATCTTCGGTGACATAACCCCGCAGTTGTTCGAACGCCGGCATCGGCTCGCCGCCGGGGGCCACCCGCCGTCGAAACTCATCGAGCAGATGGGCGATCTCGTCGCGAGCAGACCGGGCGTGGCCGATGATCCCGGTCCGATAAAGGGTGGTTTTGGCCACCGGACGCATCAGAGCGGCCATAAACGCCTCGGGCACCAGATGGATGGCCCGGAACGAGGCAGGCCGAACGGGAATGCCCGCCGCCCGCTGGGCGCGCATCGCCTCTTTCTGGGCCCGCAGCCCGAGCACGATGGCGTCGCGGGTGTTCGCAAAGCGCTCACCATCCAGGTCGGCGGCATACACGCCGAGGTGGGCGGCGAGCATAGAGATGTGGGTGACCAGGTAGGCGTCCATATCGGTGCGGATTTTGGCGTTTTTGTCCCTCATTGTGCTCAGAAAGTGGGCCACCGCCCGCGTTCGGTCGGTGACGCGACCGCCCACCTCGCCGACGGGAATCGGCGCCAGCTTCGCGGGCATCACTTTCGTTACCGGCCCCTGGTGGTAGCCTCCGGAGCTGGGAAGCCCCATCATCACCCGGTCTCTCCCGACTGCTTCGACCATCTCGCCGGGGCCGGCGGCGTTATTCATCAAAAACAGGAAGGTTTCGACGCGGCGATTTCGCGCCAGGGTGGGCAAAATCTGCTGGGCCTGGTTTTTTCGCATCACCACCATCACCAGGTCGTAGTCGTCGTCTTCGTTGAACTCGTCGACGACGGGAATGCGATAAATCTCGCGCTCCCCACTGAAGGCGTTGTCCAGGACCACACCATGGGTGCGCAACTGCTCAAGGCGCTGGCCCCGATCCAGCAAGGTGACGTCGTGGCCCGCCTCAAACAGCCGCGCCGCATACAGTGAACCGGTCGGCCCGGCGCCAAATACCAGTGTCTTCATGAATGTCTCCTCAATGCCTATACCGTCGGGTTGGAGCTGACAGTGTACAGCTTCGACAACGTAACCATTCACCCCGATCAGAGCAGCAAGGGCGACGTGCGCCCCATGAAGTGCGCCCTGACCGCCTCGGC
>SKMT01000208.1 GCA_007120915.1 Myxococcales bacterium
CCGGGCTTTGTCGATCCAATCCACCCACCACCGCCCACCCAGGGCAATCGCATTTGACCAGCCTCCGGGAAGACAGACCACCTATCTGGGCAGTATCCCACGAGAGCTGTGATGATGATCGTCGCGATTGCCGAAGACAGAGGACAGAAGACAGCGGACAGAAGACAGAGGACAGAAGACAGAGGACAGATCTATTCCCTCCTGTGCCAGCGCCGACTTCCGGGGGGACAACAACGTACAGTCTGGAATTGGGAGCTGACACATATCACGGCGACGCTGGAGAGACGAACAAGTTCATTTGCTGCGACCACTCGGCTATCAAGCCCAGGGCGTGCTGGGGTTAGTCTGTCTTCTGTCTTCTGTCCTCTGTCTTCTGTCTTCGGCAATCGCAACCCCTGGACCAGCGCCAGAGCTACAGCCCACAGGCGCAGTGTATGATCTACCCAGAGCGGATTTTTGAAATGCGATTGCCCTGACCCATTACCCATTGCTGTTTGAATTGGCCCACTGCGGCTCTTATACTCCCCAGACCGGAATGGTACCATTGGATTTGCCGGGCGCGCGCGACGCACCTGACCCGGAGGTCGGCCTCACTGATTTGGCCGGCTGACACGGTGCCCGAACTCAAAAATTGATGGATCCCACCATGACACCCACCACGCGAATCGCCCGCCGGCTGGTCACACTCTTCGCCGCTGTCCTGCTCGCCGCCGGCGCCATCGGCTGCAGCGAGGACGTCGAGCCCGGAGAGAACGACCCGGAAAACCAGTACGAAGATGACGTCGTCGATGACACCGATCCGGACACCGATCCGGACGCCGATGACCCCGATGCCGACGATCCGGACGCCGATGACCCCGACGCCGATGACCCCGACGCCGACGACCCGGACGCCGATGACCCCGACGCCGACAACGGCGAAGAACCGCTTCCCGACATGGCCGTCGACGACATACGCCCCGACCGCGGGCCCCTCGACGGCGGCACGCCCTTCGTGGTCGAAGGCGAAGGCTTTACCGACGACACCACCGTGATGTTCGGCACCGCCGAGGTCGAAACGGACCTGATGGACGGCGACGATGACGACGCCGCCGAATTGACCGGCATCACCCCCTCGGCGAATGCCCCCGGCCCGGTGACGGTACGGGTGATGGACGACGAATCCGGCGAGGAGACCATCCCCGAGGGCTTCACCTACGTCGACCCCCTGGAGATCGACGACATCTTCCCGCCGATGATCGACGCCGACGGCGGCGTCGAGATCACCATCGACGGCAATGGCTTCTCCGAGGACACCACCGTCAGCGTCGACGACCGCGCCGCCTCCGGCGTCGACTACGTCAACTCCAGTCGCATCCGCTTTATCGCCCCTCCGCGCAGCCCCGGCTCCTATGACGTGCGGGTGACCAATGAAGATGAGTCCGTCGTCGCCGATGACGCCCTGACCTACCTGGCTCCCGCTCAAATCGACGATGTCGATCCACCCTACGGTTCCACCGACGGCGGCGACACCGTCACTGTCACCGGCCAGGGCTTCAACTCGTCGATCGATGTGCTCATCGACGAGGTGTCCGCACCGGTGCAGCAGGTCAACGACGAGGGCACCGAAGTGGTGGTGACCACCCCGCCGGGCGACGCCGGTGTTGTGGACGTACGCATCGAGACCGACGGCGACGGCGACACCCTGGAAGATGGATTTGCCTACTTCGACGAAGACGCCGACGAAGTGGCGCTCGACGGCGTGGTGCCCTCCGAAGGCACAACCGACGGTGGCCAGCGCGTCTACCTGACCGGCTACTTCGCCCCTCTCAGCTCCCCCGACGTCGAGTTCGGCGATGACGACGCCAGCGTCGAAGATGTCGACGACCACGTCATCGAAGTCGACACCCCGTCCGCAAGCGCCGGGGTCGTGGACGTGACCGTCGACGACGGATCGGAGACGCTGGTCGCCGATGACGCCTTCCGGTTTTACGACGAGCTACAGGTCAACTCCGTCACCCCCGACGAAGGGGACGCCGACGGGGGCGACGAAGTCACCGTCGACGGCAGCGGCTTCGACGCCGTTGACGATCTGCGCCTCGCCGGGCTGACCGTCGACTTCGAGGTCATCGACGACAGCACCATTGAATTCGACACCCCTGCTGCAAGCCCCGGCCTCGCCGACCTTCAACTGTTCACCGACGATGATCGCGAGCTGCTCGTCGACGACGCCTTCCACTACCTGGGAGATCTGGAGCTGTACAACTTCGAGCCCACCCAGGGCTCCATCGCCGGCAACACCTACGTGGAGGTGCGCGGCAGCGGCTTTACCGATGACACCCAGGTGTTCTTCGGCGACGAAGAAGCCCAGAAAACAGAGATGCTCAACCCCACCACCCTGGCGGTGCGCACCCCGCCCGGTTCCACCGGCGCGGTCGACGTGACCGCCGAGGACGGAAGCGATGATGACGTCGCCGACCAGCAGTACACCTACTTCAACCCCGGCGCCCAGACCGGCGGCGCCTGGGGCAATCCCATCGACGGAGCGGTCAACGTCACCGTCTATGCGATGGGGGGCGGGCCCATCGAAAACGCATTTGTGATGCTGTCGACCGACGCCGACACCGAATACACCGGGGCCACCGACGCCAACGGCCTGGTCACGCTGTCCGGGCCTGACGTCTTCGGCGACCAGACCATCACCGCCACCGCCGCCGAACACTCCAGCGCCACCGTGCAGTACGTAGATGCCGAAAATATCACCATCTTCCTGTATCCCCCCGGCGACGGTGACCCGCCGATGCCTCCCCCGCCGCCTACAGCCACCTTCACCGGTGAGCTCACCGGGCTCGACAAGCTGGTGCCCGACCCCGACCCCAACGAGATGCTGATGGCCATCGTCGAGACCACCCGCGCCGACATCGACGACGAGCTGCCCGACCCCGGCGGCGACAACATCGTGTTCGAAGACGGCGAGTACACCATCCAGACCCGCGTCGGCGAGATGGCGCTGGTGGCGCTGGGCGGGCTCTACAACAGCAGCACCGAGGAGTTCGAACCCCTCTGGATGGGCACCGAACGCTATCTGACCGCCGCGGAAGGCGGCGAATACGAGGTCGACATCGATCTGGACATCCCGCTCGACCAATCCATCAATCTAAAATTCGAAGATGCTCCCCTGGGCACGTCCGGCGGGCCCGACACCAACCGGGCGGTCAGCTTCATGAACATGGGCGTCGACGGCATCTTCGGCCCCATGTTCGAGCAGACATCCACCAGTGAGACGATGAGCGTTGACAACCTGGCAGCCCTGGACGACGAACTCGATGACGTCACCTACAGCTTCATCGCCATCACCGACACCGACGGCGATGCTCCCCTGGTGCAGGCATTCGTCTCCGGCATCGACGACACCGACGCCTCCTATTCGACTCCCCCCATGGTATCGACCGTCGACGTCATCACCCCCGATGAAGGTGAGGTCGCCAACAACGGGCTGGTCCAGTGGGATCTGGACGGACCCGTCCAGCCCGACCTCTATTACATCTATCTGCAGACCTTCATGGGCGAGATCGTCTGGGACATCTTTGTGTCCGGTTCCTCCAACAGCTTCATCTTCCCCGACTTCCCCGATCTGTCGGACTATTCGACGGAAGACGAAGACGGCAACGAAATCTTGCCGATGCCCTACCCCGGAGGCACCTACACCATGGTGGTCATGGGCCTGAAGGGAGATGGACTGTCGGTGGACAACTACGCCTATGACCAGCTTGATCTGGACGCCGCCGACTCGATCAGCATCAGCCCGATGATGATCGCACTTCCCGACGAATCTCAGTGAGGCGCTCTGCCGTGTTCCACTCTTCTCTTTCGGTGAACTTCGCGACGCGACTCTTCTCGCTGCTTCTGGCGGTTGTACTTGCCCTGGGCAGCACCGGGTGCAGCGAAGACCCCGGAGAAGATCCGGACGACCCATCACAGTCCTCCAACCAGGCCAACCACAACAACGGCGACGACACCGACGCCGGCATCGATGGCGGTACCAACGGGGGGGGATCCGCCGAGGACGCCGACCGACCCGACGAAGACAGCGGTCAGGACTGGGACTTCGACGACGAGGACTTCGACGTGCACGCCGTCATCCCCGACCGCGGGTCCGTCGACGGCAACACGCGCGTCGAAATCGCCGGTGAGGCACTGAACGACAGCATCGAGCTGTGGTTCGGCAACAAACCGGCAGAGCCGGAACTGTCAGACGGCCGGCTCGTCGCCCACACTCCACCGGCCGACCAGCCCGGCCCGGTCCCGGTTCGTGCGGTTTCTCCGGAGGGCGAGGAAGTCACGCTGTCCAACGGGTTCACCTACGTCGACGATGCTCGCATCGACGACGTCGTCCCCTCCATTGTCCCCACCGACGGCGGCGTTCAGATCGACGTCATCGGCACCGGGTTTCACGAAGACACCGGTGTCAGCTTCTCCGGGGTGCCCGCCCGCCATATTCAGGTGGTCAACGACACCCTGCTGCGCGTGGAGATCCCACCGATGCCACGCGGTGACGCCGACCTGCGGGTGACCACACCACACAGCGGAGATATCGCGGAGTCGGCTGTGCATTTCTTCGAGCCCATCGATGTCGACACCATCACCCCCGGCGTCGGCGACATCGACGGCGGCGACCAGGTCGTCATCGAAGCCGCCGGACTCGACGACGACACGTCGGTGTACTTCGACAACACCGCCGCCGA
>SKMT01000503.1 GCA_007120915.1 Myxococcales bacterium
CGCAATGGGTACATCTGCACTCGGATCAACTCGAAACCTAGCGCTGTCATCTCGCCGGTGCCGCGTTTCAGTTAAATTTCCGTCCGTTTAACGCGACGTTCAGCAGGCGAAAAAGCGGTTCTCCGTTGTTGTATCAGGTGCTTGTGTGGAAGCTGTAGCCCCCTGCGGCGCAAGGCACGCCGGGCTCTGAAAACCGGTGAGTCCGGCGCCGGTAATGGGGTTTGGTAGTGCCGGTGAGGGGTTTAGTTTTCGTAGAGAGGTTGTAGCAAACAACTACCAATTGCGGGGTATCTATGAGGCATAGATCGAAGAGGTGGGGTTTGGTCGCCGCAGCATCGATGATGGTGCTGTGGGCCTGTGAGAGACCGGAGGTGGTCGACGATCCGGAGCCGGCACAGCCGGAGGTCGAGGAGCCCGAAGAGGTCGCGATCGCCCAGGAAGTCGGTGACATCGGTGATGTCGACTTCGAGACGTCCTGCAATGAAGAGGCCCAGCAGAACTTCGAGGTGGGACTCGGGCTGTTGCACCACATGTGGTACGCCCGCGCCGAAGACGCCTTCGACGAGGTGGTGGACGCCGATCCGGAGTGTGCGATGGGCTACTGGGGGATTGCGATGACCCAGTACACTCCGCTTTGGTACCCGCCGGAAGACGACGCCGTCGAAACGGGCCAGCAGGCTGTCGAGCAGGCGCGCGATCTGGAAGCCGACGAGCGCGAAGAGGCGTTCATCGAGGCCATCGGTGCGTTTTTCGACGACTACGACGGCGACCAGTTTTCGGAGCATGAAGCGGCGTTTTACGACGGCTGGCAGCAAGCCCACGAGCGCGACGAAGACGACATCGAGGCGAAGTCGTTTTATGCGCTGGCGATTCTGGCGACGGCTCCGGTGATCACCGAGGAGTACGAAGAACAGCGGCGGGCCGGTCAGATGATGGAAGAAGTGCTCGAAGAACAGCCGCGCCACCCGGCGGGCCATCACTATCTGATCCACGCCTATGACTTCCCCCCGCTTGCCGAAGACGCCGAGGAGGTCGCCCGCGACTACGCCGACATCGCTCCGGCAGTACCTCACGCACTTCACATGCCGGCGCACATCTTCGTGCGACTCGGCGAGTGGGACGATGTCATCGAGTGGGACACCCGGGCCGCCGAGGTGGCGGAAGAACAGCAGGTCAACGGGCAGACGGCGATGGATTTCTATCATTCCCTCGATTACGTGGTGTACGCCTACCTGCAGCAGGGGCTGGACGACGATGCCGAAGAGACCGCCGAGTGGTTCGCAGGCGTCGAAGAGCCCCAGGAGATCTTGGCGGTGGCCTATCCGGCGGTGGCGATTCCGGCGCGGATCGCCGTGGAGCAGCGAGACTGGGAGCAGGCCGCCGAACTGGAACCGTTGCACGCCGATGACATCCCACTGGAGAGATGGCCGGTGGTAGAGTTGGTGAAGTACACGGTGCAGACCACGGGAGCGGCGTTTAGCGATGACGTCGAAGCTGCCCAACAGCACTTTGAGCGGGTCGACGAACTGAACGACGAGGTCGCCGAAGAGAACGATCCGCACTGGGCGCCTCACGCACAGGCGTATCGCGACTTTGCCCAGGCCATCGTCGACTTCGGCGAGGGCCACACCGACGTGGCCGTCGAGAAGCTCGAAGAGGTCGCTGACTTTCAGGATTCCTTCGACAAGCATCCGACGATGCCGGGGCGGATCATCGAGGCCAGAGAGTACCTGGGGATGATGCTGTACATCGACGGTCAGTACGCCCGGGCGCTCGACAACTACGAAGCGGCGTTGGAGATGACGCCGAACCGCTATCATCTGTACTACGGCGCCGCGATTTCGGCGCGGGAGGATGGCCAGACCGAGCTTGCCGCGGAGTATTTCAACGACCTGGTAGAGCTGGCCGACCCCAACGAGGTGGATCGCCCGGAGGTGCAGGAAGCCGAGGAATTCCTCGGCGAGTTTCGGGCCGCCGGGGGGCCAGAAAATGTTCCGTAAGAGTTGTGTCGGTGGGTAGGGTAAGTGTTTGGAGCTTCGTCGTTGGCGTCGAAATTTGGGTCGACTTGAGACACCCGGACCTGGACGACAGCGATGAATCGTGATGACAACCAGCAACCCCCGGAGGAGGGGAACTCTACCGAGTCTGAGAGCTCGCGACACGAAGAGGTGTTGTCGGACGTACGCAGGCGTGGTGCTGCCAGATGGATAGCCGCCATTGTCGGAGGACTGGTGGCAGTGGCAGTGACCGTCGGGATCTGGCAGCAGGCCTCGCAGGCGGAGCAGGACGAGTTGGAGCGTAGTTTTGAGCGCGATGCGGAAGTGATGGTGGGGCTCCTGGAGTCTACATTGCAGGAGCAGGTGAAGACGGCGAAAGGCATTGCGGGAGCGTTCATCGGATTTGAAGAGGTCTCGGCCGGAGAGTTCGAGGCGTTTACCGACAGCTATGCTTTTGAGGACCCGGGCGTGGAGTCGGCACACTGGATTCCCCATGTGTCGGGCACGGATCGGCAGGAGCATGAGCGGCTTGCTGCAGAGCAACTCGAGCAACCCTACGAGGTCCTTCAATTGGATGCGCAGTTGCAGCTAGAGCGTGCCGAGCAGCGCGATGAACACTATCCTTCGCTGTACGTAAACTCCCCGCATGCCGACACCTGGCCCGAAGGGTTGGACTGGGCGGCGAAACCCCGGGTGTTGGAAGTGATCGAAGCGGTACGTGACGAGGGGATGGCGAAGCTGGTGGAACCGCTGGAGAGGGTACCCGGTGAGTTGGTCCACCCCTGGCAGCGGTACTACCTGGCGATTGCTCCCATTTACCATCCCGATGCGGCAACCGAGACCGAACGTCAGCGCCGGGAGACGTTTAGAGGGGTTGCCGCAGTCGTTGCCCACACTACTGTGCCGCCCCCGGAGTATGAGCCGGAACTGCCGGGACCGCCCCGTCCTAACCTGGAGATGTATCTCGTCGAGGAGTCAAACAACGAATCACCGCGACTAGTCCACGCCGTTGAAACCGAAGACTCCGTCGGCGCCTGGAGGCGCCAGGATATCGTGGAGGCGGGACAGCTTTTGCGCACCCATCAGATGGATCTGGACGGAACGCAATGGGAGCTGCGGGTGGTGTCCAATCCCGAATATGTGGACCGGCGTCTGACGACTGCGCCGGCGCTGGTGCTGGGCATCGGGCTGATCGCTTCCACGGCGATCGGCTGGCTGCTGTTTCTGGGGGTGGGGCGGGCAGCCCGGGTGCGCCGGCTCGTCGACCGGCGTACCGCGGAACTGCGAGAAGCGCGCGAGGAGGCGCTGGAGGCCACCCGGGCCAAGAGCGAATTTGTCGCCAGCATGAGCCATGAGATTCGCACTCCCATGAACGGAATTCTGGGGATGTTGGAGCTTCTCGACCAGACCGATCTGGACGCCGATCAGGAGGAGTACGTTCGTCTCGCCGGGGAGTCGACGAAAGGACTGTTGGAGTTGATCAACGACATTCTCGATTTCTCGAAGATCGAAGCGCGTACGCTGAGGTTGAACGAGGTGGAGTTCCACCTGGGCGACACCCTCAGTGAGACATTGCAGACCATGGCGATGCGTGCCGCCGACAGCGACAACGATCTGGTGTATCGACTCGACGATGCGCTGCCGGTGAGAATCGTTGGTGATCCGGACCGCCTGCGACAGGTACTGATCAACCTGGTGGGAAATGCCATCAAGTTCACCGAAAACGGCCAGATCGAGGTGTGTGCCGAACTCGAAGACCTGGTCGACGACTCGATTGTGGTCCACTTTGCTGTTTCGGATACCGGAGAGGGGATTCCCGCCGAGAAGCAGGAGGTGATCTTTGAGGCTTTTCAACAGGTCAATGGAGCAGCCGGCCGGCACAGCAGAGGGGCGGGGTTGGGGCTGACGATTTCCTCTCAGATTGTGGAGTTGATGGACGGTGATATCTGGCTGGACAGCGACCCTGGTGAGGGGAGTACGTTTCACTTTACCGCCCACTTCGGACTCGGCGGACGGGCCTGGGTGCAGCCATCAGACCGTCTGGCGGAGTTGGGGGGCAGACGGGTTTTGGCGGTGGACGACAACCTGGCGAACCGAATCACACTGAACGGAATGCTGAAGAACTGGGGCCTGGAGCCGACAATCGTTTCTGGCAGTCGCCGGGCCCTGAAAACGATGAAAGAAGCATCCGCCGAAGCCGAACCGTTCGAAGTAGTACTGCTGGATATGGAGATGCCCCAGATGGACGGGATCGATCTGGCGCGGCGGATTCGTGAGAAGGAGGAGTATCAGGACATTCCCCTCATTCTGTTGCCGTCGGGAGGTGTGGCCATCGACCCAAGGGAGATGAGCGAAGTAGGGATATTTCGCCAGATCCTCAAGCCGATTCACCCTTCGTCGCTGAAGAACGCAATCCTGGATGCGCTAACCCGCGATACGCCATCCGAATTGGATGACCAGGGCGCCGAGGAGGAACTGACGCAGTTGAGTGTGCTGGTGGCCGAAGACGATCCGGTCAACCAGAGGGTGACCAGAGAACTGTTAGCAAAGAAGGGCCACAGCGTCACCGTCGTCGAAGATGGACAAGAGGCGGTGGACCAATTTCGTCAGAATGGACAGTTCGATCTGATCCTGATGGACGTTCAAATGCCGAGGCTCGACGGGCACGAGGCGACCGCCGAGATCCGGTCGCAGGAGGGCGAGGGCGAGCGGATTCCCG
>SKMT01000444.1 GCA_007120915.1 Myxococcales bacterium
AAGACGGTGTAGTAGCTGTTGCCGGCGACGCCGACTTCGGGGCGGCCATCGCCGCTGAAATCGGCGACGGTGGGGGGGCCGCCGCGCCCGCCGGTCCCGGAGGGGTCGGGGGTGGGCTGGGTGCTCAGCGAGTCATCGTCGTCGCAAGCATCGCCGGTGGGGTCGACTCCGCACCACAACTCGCCGGTCTGTCCGTCGAGAATGCGCAGGGTGCGCTCGGCGAACAGTACCACTTCCGGTTGTCCGTTGCCGTCCATGTCGGCGACGGCGGGGTAACCGTCGGCACCGTCGTTGTTTTCCCACAGCAGGTCGACGTCGACGTCGGGCCACTCAGTGGGGTCGGAGGGCTCGTCCCAGTCCACCGTCCAGGCGTGGCGGCCGGTGACAAGCTCGTGTTGTCCGTCACCCAACAGGTCCACGGCGATGGTCAACCCCCCGGTGTAGCCTCCGGAGCTGCCGTACTCGTTGGCATCTCCTCCTTCGTTGGCCACGACCCGGCCCTGGCTGTCGATCAGAGCGGCGCCGGCCATGATTTCGGCGGTCGAAGAGTCGCCGTTGAGGTTGGCGGCGCTGATGGCACCGGTGTTAAATCGGAAGTCGACGGGGTCGCCACTTTCGTCATGGGCAAGCCAGACCAACTCCCCGTCACCGTCGGAGGCGGCGATATGGGTGGTGACCCGGCAGCAGCCCTCCTGGGGCTGGGCGGTGGGGTAGATGATCTCCATCTGGCCGTCACCGGTTACATCGGCCAGCGCCGGGTTCGACCGCCAGTGAGCGCCGTAGCTGTCGTTGGCGGGGTCATGCTCGATGCGCTCGACCTCGTTGCCCTGATTGTCGAGGATGATCACACTGTCGTCGTCCATCGACAGAAACACCACGTTGGTCTCGCCGTCACCGGTCACGTCTCCGACCACGGGGGTGGAGGTGGTGTTGTCCTCGGTGAAGGACCACTTCTCTTCGGCGTCAAACTCCATGAAGTCACCCTCCATGGAGCACTCGATATCATCGGGGAAGTCGTCGGGCATACACTTTCCGAGCCCCTCGTCGCAGTACTCGCCGAAGCTGCATTCGGTCATATCGTCGCAGGGATCCCCGGGGGTGACACAGTCGCCGAAGATGCAGACGTCGCCGGTATCACAACAGGTGTCAAAGTTGTCGCCGCAAAGCTGGCTGTCGGCGCCACAGTCGGGGACACACTCGCCGAAGGGGCTGCACACCGGTTCGTCGCCCTCGCAGCAGATTTCGTTGTCGTCCCCGCAGTACTCCCCGCTGCATTCGGGTTGGCAGATGTCGGTGGTCTCGCAGTTTCCGTCGGAGTCACAGACCTCGGCGGGAGCGCAGATTTCAGCCTCGCCACAGCAGGCGCCCGCGTCGCCGCAGCGCACATCGGTGGGACAGGTGCAGCGGTCGTCGACACAGGACTCGCCGGTTGCACAGTCATCGATATCTTCGCAGGCGCATTCACCGCCTTCGCAGCCGGCTGGGCAGTCGACGGGATCATGAAAGCCGCTTCCCGCATCATCACAGCGCATCACGCTGTCGCCGTCGCACTCCGTTGCGTTCGGCTCACATTTCTGGATCAGGCAGACCTGCTCGCCCTGGTCCTCACCACAGAATGCGCCGTCGTCGCAGTCGTCGTGGTCACTGCACGCGACACACTCGTTGTCGGGGCAGCGATCGGAGGTGTGCGTTATTTCCGACTCGCAGCCGATGCATCCGGCGGCGACGGCGAATCCGATGGCGATGATCAAGGCGGCGGCAAAGCGCATGGGACTCATGGGGCTCGGGGAGTATGGAAGCTCCCCGAGGGTACGAAACTGCGGTGGGATTTGCCAGAGATCGCAGAACTGTTGCCCGGATAACCTTCACGTATCCGCAAACGGAAACTTTTTAGATCTCGGATTTCGGATTCACGTTCAGTTTTCGTTCCACTTTCGTCGGATGGGTCTCGCGCAATCTCCACGGACTGCACGTAAACCGGATGACGAAAAGTAGAAGTAAAAGCAAAAGTAAATCCGAGATCCGAGATCTGGGAAGTTACCGCCAGCGTGGCTCACCGAACACACAAGACGTTGTGGGCAACGATGAGCCCAGAGAGCTAGCGGTGTGTCTTTACGGCGAGTAGGGATTGCCGTGCGACAGTTTGGGGGTGATGTAGGCGATGGCCTGGATCAACTCCACGTAGTCGCGAAGTTCCGCGGATGCTTCGGCCCGGTTGTCGTCGGTGACATCGTCGATGCATTCGACCGCCGAGGTGCCGGCGATGATGTCTTCATCGCACATGTCCGACATCGCCAGCAGGAAGTTCGCACGCTCCAGCATCCCCTGGCCGGCGCTTCCTTCGTCGCCTTCGGTGGTCTCGTAGACGTAGCCCGACCAGGGATCGCGGAACGACACCTGATCTTCCTCGTCGAGTTCGGGGGCGTTGCCCAGCCCACGGATCCAGATGCGAGAATCTTCCATGAAGCTCTGGTCGTAGCCCTGAGGGAACCGCGCCTGGCCCAGCACCTGCCAGTACAACTGGATGGTGAAGGTGGCGTAGGGGTCGATCAGCGCATTGTTGGTCTCATCGAGTTCCCCGGCGTAGTCCGGGAATCGCAGCTCATCACCGGCCAGATAGGGGCCGACAGTGTCGTATTCCTCGCCCATCAACGCCTCGTTCACCTCCAGCAGTTGGTCGCCGAAGGTGTTGAAGTAGCCGACCTCCCACTCCCGGATATCCTCGGGGGTGGAGCGGGCCACGAAGTTCGTCTCGGTGTCGCTGAGCGCCTCGATGGCCATGATCTTGTCGAGGTAAAACCCGAAGTGGTGCAGACACTCCCACCACATGTAGCCGCACTCGCGATCGCCGTCGTGCCAGCTTGTGGAGTAGTAGCGTGCCTGACTGACATCGAGCTCGGTGTCGATGTTGACCATCGGATCGGTGTACATCTCGGTGCCGTCGACGAGGGTGCGCTCCTCGTAGGGGCCGACGTTGGGCATCATCAGCGTCTGCACCAGGTAGTTGAAGGCGTTTTTGACCGCCCAGGTCTTCCCGCCCCATCCGCTGACGGGATCGGTGAAGAAGTTTTCGACCTCCTGCTCGGAGAAAAACTGGGGAAGCAGCTCGGCGTACAACCCGTACAGGTCGTGCCAGCGCTTCATGCGGTTGTAGACGGTGGGGTAGAACGAGGAGACGTAGTCGTGAGGTTGCATCCCCACCCGGCCCCGCGGGAACGCCCGGGTGATGTACCAGGTGTGCAGGTCATCGAGCATGTTCTTCATTCGCTCATAGGAGTCTGCTCCGTAGGTGCGTGTCAGGCAGTTGTCGCCCAGGTTGTAGTTGGCGTGGGAGCAGTAGATGTAGGGCACGCGGCTGTACTCGATGCCGTCGACCTCGGCGAGTGACCAGTCGCGGTTGCCGTCTTCATCTTCGGCAAGGTCATCGATGCTGACGAGCTTTCGGTTGTCGTCGCTGTAGAGCAACTCGCCCATGTCATTGTACAGGCTGGTGTAGTGAACCGCCTGAGGTCCCAGCATCCCGAAGCTGAGCACGTCGCCGTCCATCTCGAACCACTCTCGCAGTGTCTCGTGGGCGACATTGCCGCGGTCTTCGAACACCTCAACCTTTCCGGCATAGCCGTACATGATGGCGGCGCGGTCATATTTGCCCAGCCCCAGCCCGTCGAGCGTCATCCGTCCGGTGTAATCCATCACCGAGCTGTAGGCGTGGTGATAGATTTTGTCGTCGATCTCTTCGTCGGTGATCGGCTCTTCGACCCTGGGCTGGACCGGGCCACCGCCCTGGTCGCGGATCTCCCAGTATTCGTCGAAGTAGTTGACCGCATCTTCGGTGCCCGAGAAGTTGTGCATCAGCCCCACCGCATGGCCCACTTCGTGGGCGAGCACGGCGATGTAGATGGCTTCGCGGATCTCGTTGTAGATGTCGTCAGTGTCTTCGTCGGCCAGCTCCCGGGCCAGTCCCAGAAGCGCATCGTCGGCCATCTCCGGCAGATACATGTTGCGCTCTTCGGCGAACTGCTCGCGCGCCTCAGCGAGTTGCATCGCGTATCGGCCGACGCCGCCGCGCACGACACTGGCAGCGTTGAGGTTGTCCTCGGTGTTCGCCATCTCGCCCATCGGCCCCGTCATCATCAACAGATCGTCGGTGACCAGCAGGTCCTCGATGTAGGTGTCTTCCAGGTTGCGCAGTTTGCTGTCGCCGCCGCCGGAGGGGGAGGCGACGGGGCTGTTGACCTGAAACTGGTCTAGCTTGTGCTCCAGGAAGGCGGTGAAGCCCTCTTCTTTCTGCATCTTGATGTCATCTTCGGTAATCGGGATCTGGGGGCCGTCGTGGCGCTCGGCGAGCCGCTGTACGAACTGCTCGTCTTCTTCAACGTCCACCAGCCGGGACTGACTGGTCGAGTACTGATTTCCATCGTTGACCCGGTCGGCCCATTCGGTCAGGTCCACACCGTCGATGAAGTCGTCGCGGTCACGGGTCCCCTGGAGAAGCTCGACCTTCTCGGTGGTGCGATACGCCGAGATATCGTTCCAGTGGTACACGTAGCCCACACCGCTGATGATCTCGCCGGTTTCGGGGTCGTTGTTTGAGGGGCCCAGCCCCAGCAGTCCGAACTCCATGAAGTCGGGGATGTAGGCCATAAACGAGTAACGAACGTCACCGATTCGGGGCGACTTGCCAGGATCTCCGCATTCGTCGGGATCACCTT
>SKMT01000095.1 GCA_007120915.1 Myxococcales bacterium
ACACCTCCTTGAGTGCGGCCTGCGGGCCCAGATGCCCCTCGTCGTGTTCCCCGCGAACGACCTGGAATCCAATTCGGTCGGCCCGGTTCTGATACCACTGAAGAAGCTTCGATTTTCCGACACCTCCCGGCCCCTCCAGCACCACGACGCCGGGCGTCGACGATTCGGCACAACGGTCGAGCACTCGACGCATCAACTGGCGGGTGTTCTTGCGGCCCACCAGGTCGGGCCGAAACCGCTGCAACTCTGCAGAGTCGACCGTCGGCGCGACCACCAGCTCGCTGGTCGGCTCCGGTGTGTCGGGCCCGGAGACGGCGACGGTCTCCTTGATAAACTCCATCGACTCCGGGGGGCGTTGTTGGTCCGCCTCCAGGTCGGCGAGTTCGATCTCTCCCAGCTCGGCGGCCAACTCGCGCAACTGACGCTCCAGGGCGGAAGCATCTTCGGCGCGCTGGTCTTCTTCTTTGGACAGCAGCCTCATGCACAACTGCTCAACCTCCTCAGGGATCTCGCCACTCCGGGCGACCTCCCGAGGGGGGTCGGGGTCTTCCTGCACGTGTTGCTGCATCAGGGCATAGATGTTGTTGCCGTCGAAGGGAGGACGGCCGGTGAGCATTTCGTACAGCACCACACCCAGCGAGTAGAAGTCGGTGGCCGGGCCCAGGTCGTCGCTTCGAAACTGTTCGGGGCTCATGTACAGCGGCGTGCCCACCAACATACCGGTGGCGGTGACTGTGCCCAGCTCACCGGTGTCGTCTTCGACAGCCTTTGCCAGCCCGAAATCGAGCACTTTCACCCGGTCGCGATCTCCGTCGCGCCGGATCATGATGTTCGCCGGCTTCAGATCCCGATGCAGGATCTGGTGGTTGTGGCTGGCCACCAATGCGGAGGCGACCTGAGCGGCGATCCGGACCGCGCGAGCAGGCGGGAGCACCGTCTCGCGAACCATCAGATCCTCCAGCGGTTCGCCCTCCAGAATCTCCATGGCCATGTAGGGGCGCCCGCCCGCCGTCTGCCCGAAGTCGTACACCTCGATCACCCCGGGGTGTACGATCTTCGTGCTCGCTTTGGCTTCCCGAAAAAATCGCCGCACCGCCACGTCGTCGTCACCGACCGCACTGATCAGTTTGACCGCCAGCTTCTGGCCGGTGGCCTGATGTTCGGCTTCGAACACCATGCCCATGCCCCCTTCGCCGAGCGGGCGTAGTACGGTGTATCGGCCATCGATTACCGACCCGGGAGACAGCCCCTCGGGCAACCGAAACATCTGCTCCCCGTGGAGAGGACAACGCACCGGCAGTTCGGCGTCGTCATCGATCTCCATTTCCCGGTCGCACTCGGGACAGAAATAGGTCTTCGACTTCACGGTCGTCCGGGTCATCGGCCTCGACTTCTCCCGGTGCTGGCACACAAACATGCGAGGAGAACAGCAGAGTTCCTCGCGGGACGTCATACATCAGGTTCGTCAAGAGTCGAGGATCTGGGGGCAGTCGTCAATGTTTTGGCTATCAGTGTGGCACTGCCACCTGCAGCCGACCCGGCTGACTCCACTGCCACTCGCTTTCGTCGCGGTAGTACGCGTAGGCCACCGACGCCGGTGCTTCGTACACACCGGGCACATCGGCGGTGGCCGACAGTCGTAGCTCTTCGTGCTGTTCGGCTTCGAATTCGTCGAAGTACAGCACGATCTCGCGGCCCGTGGTCTCGTAGTAGTCGACACTACTGCGGTCGAGCAGCGCGTCAATTTCGCGCTCTCGAACCTCGACGCCGGCGGGAAGGGCCAGTCGAATCACGGACATGCCGATGTCGCGGTCGTCCCTGTTTTTCAGCGACGCTTCGAGCGTGATCTCATCGCCCATCGACACCTCTTCGAGGTCGTCGTGAGAGATCTCGAAGTCGAGCGGCCCCTCCTCTTCTTCGACGTCGAAATCTTCGAGCCTCCAGGTCGCCTCCAGATCGTAGGTCAGCGGCACCTCGGAGCGGATTTCGACGTCCCGGTTCTCTTCGCTGAGCAGATCGCCCAGATCCTCGATGATTTTCGGGGTCTGGTCGTCGGTGGAGATCTGTTTGGTGGCAACCTCTTCGCCGTCGACGGAGACGACCACCGGGCCTTCGCTCTCGCCGGAATCGCCGCGCTCGTAGGCCACCCGCGCCTCCAGCGCCATCGCCGTGGCCTGGGTGGACCCCCACCAGCTTCGGGCCGTTTTGCGCTCGTCGAGCCAGCCGATGGCTTCGGAGGCCGCCGGCATCGCCCCGCCACCTTCGATCATCGCCCAGGCGGCGAGCCCGGTGGTCTCGACGTTGAGCGCTCCGCCGTAACCACCGGCCCAGCTCTGCGAGCCCGGGGCGGGGCGGAATCCACCGTCGGAGTCCTGAAGCCCCGCCAGATGCTCCACCGCTTCGGAGGCGCTGTCTCTGTCGGCGGCGACCACCGCGGCGGCGGCCAGCGCTACCAGATAGGGGTCGTCTCCACCGGTGGCGACCCGTTCGGCGCGCTGCATCTGCGGCTCGAAGGCCCCGGCGTAACCGGCGCGGGCGAGCGAATAGACGACGAACAACTCCGCGGCCTCCCGTCGTTGCCCCGAGATGCGCTGCCAGGCGCGATTGCCGTCGTTCCACCCGCCGTCGTCATCGGCCAACTGTCGGAGAAACCCGACGGATCGCTCGATGATCCGGTCGTCAAAATCGTCGAGAATCGGCTCCATCATCTCGAACTGCACCAGCCCCCAGGCGGTCAGATAGGCCTGTCCGTCACCGCGGCCGAACCACTCGAAGCCACCGCCGTCGGCCTCAAAGCCGGCCAACCGCTGGTAGCCGTGGGCGATGTGGTCGCGCAGTCTCGACTCCGTGGCCGAATCGAGCCCTCCTTCTGCTTTCAGATACCGCCACACCAGCAGGTTGGGGTGGTTGCGGCTGCTTGTCTGCTCGAAACAACCCATCGGCCGCTGAGCCATACTCTCCACCCCTTCCAGCGCCTCGGCAGCGGGGCTGGGATAGATGGCCAGTTCGGCTTCCACCCCGGCGTCGGTCATCCCCATCAGCGGCACTTCGTGCGTCTCGCTTCCCGGCAACTCCCCGGAGGCGGTCCAGGTGCGCTCGAACCCACGGGGCTTAATCGACGCCTCGCGGCTGGCTCCGTCGCTAAAGCCACTTCCCTGCGCCCACACCTCCACGGTGACATCCCCCGTGGTGTCGTCCACGCGCATCGGCACGTAGTGTGTGGCCGAACTCCAGCCCGGCACCAGCGCTTCAAACTCTCCCAGGCTGTCTTCGATGGCGGCCGCACCGTCGACGTTGACCTGCACCGTCGCCTCCAGGTCGGCGTCATTTGCGTTGCGAAGCGTGATCGGCAGGTCGACGCGGTCTCCACCGCTTAAGATTTCGGGCATCCGCACCGTCGCGCTCAACGGCGCTTCCACGGGTACCAGCTTGTCGGCGGTGCCGACCATGTTGGACTCCGACACGCCCTCGACGACCACCCGATAGGCGCCGACGGCCTCCGGCAGTTCCAACTCGTAGCGCAGTGTCCCGTCGCTTCCAGCGGTCAGCTCGGGCTCCCAGGCCGCGTAGCCGACCGCATCGTCGTCGCGCATAAACCGTGGGGAGGTCGCGCCGGGGGCGGTCCACTCGTCCTGTTGTGGTTCCGGCTGTTCGGCGGCAAGCGGCTCCTCGAACTGTGGCTGTGGGGCCGGTGCCCGCTGCATCTGTTGAGCCTCGGGCTGGGGCTGTGGTTCCGGGGCTGCGCGGCCGGCGTGACCGTCGGCTGCACCTGCCCCGCCGCCCACCCCATCGTTGGCGAGCAGGTCGATCGCCGGTGCCTCATCGGCAACCTCCTCGTCCCACAGCCCGATCGGCTCCTCTGGCGGTTGCGGTCGTGGTTGTGGACGTCGTTCCGGCCGCGCTGGACGCCCGATCACCGGCGGCGGCTCCGGGATCTGCACATTACCGCCGTCGACGAAGTATCCGTCGCGCTCATCACCGGAGCGCCACCCCCGGGTGCCTACCAGCAGATCCAGCCCTTCGGCGGTGTCCTCGTACAGATCAAAGTACTGCTTCGCCTCGTCGAGGTCGCCCCAGAAGTGAATGTCGTCGGTCTCCAGCAACAGGCTGCTGAGAATCGACGGAACGTCGAGATGGTCGGCCTCGGTGTGCACCCGGTCGTCAACCGCCGCCAACACCAGGTCCGTGACCACCGGAGCCCCGTCGAGCCCTTCCACCGAGATTTCGACCTCCGCGGTGTCACCGGGCTCGTAGACCTGCTGATCCAACTCGATGTCGATGTCCAACTGAGCGCGGCGCCCATAAAAACCGACCCGGTCGGCGAGCACGTCGATGTCGGCGCGGTCCTCGACCACCGTGGTTCGCACCGTCCCCGCCGGCCGCGGCCACTCGCCATCCTCCGGGGTCAGATGAGCCACCGCCGGTTCGTCGGGGCCCGCCTCCATCCGCGCGATATCGAACAGCTCGTCGGCCATCGCCCCCCCAACCCCGACGGTCTGCTCCTCGGTGCACCACACGCCCACGCGCACGCTGTCAGCAACCGAATCAAAGTCGTCGTAGTGGCGCAGCACGCAGCCCTCGTCTTCGGGCTCGGGCAGCTCAAACTCAGCCTCTACGTCATCGTCGTTGACCTGGAGCACATACTCTTCGCCGGGTTCGGGGCTGAGCGCAAAGCGGCCGCGGCCCTCATGTTC
>SKMT01000283.1 GCA_007120915.1 Myxococcales bacterium
CAGCACCCAGCACCCAGCACCCAGAGCCCAGCGCCCAGCGCCCAGCGCCCAGCACCCAGCGCCCATGGAACTGACCCAACTAAAGACATTTCTCGCCATCGCCCGCGAGGGGCACATGACCCGGGCGGCCGACCGGCTGCATCTGACCCAGCCGGCGGTCAGCGCCCAGCTTTCGAAGCTGGAGGATGAGCTGGGCCAGCAGCTCTTTGATCGCACGCCCAAGGGGATGGTGCTCACCGAGGCGGGCGAGACCTTTCGGGGCTACGCCCAGGAGGCGCTGGCGAGGCTGGAAGACGGGCAGATGGCGCTCGACGAGTTGATCGGGCTGCAGCGCGGGTCGCTGGCAGTGGGAGGTGGGGCGACGGCGACGACCTATCTGTTGCCCCCGATTCTGGGCCGGTTTCACGAGGAGCACCCGGGCATCCGGTTCTTCGTGCGCGAGCAGTCGAGCCAGCAGTCGGTGATCGACGTGCTCGCCGGGCAGTTGGATCTGGGCATCGTCACCTTGCCGATCACCCTGCCTGCCGAAAGCCGCGATGGCACCGAGAAGCTAGAGTTGGTCGAATGGGTCGAAGATGAGCTGCGGCTGATCGTGCCCCCGGATCATCCGCTGGACAGCCGCGACAGTTTCGAGTGGACCGACCTGCACGAACAGCCGCTGGTGTTGTTCGAGGCCGGCTCGGCAGTTCGGGGGATCATCGACGATCGAATCGATGCCGCCGGCATCGACGTCGATATCGTCATGGAGTTGCGCGCCATCGAATCGATCAAGCAGATGGTCGCCCAGGGCATCGGCGCCGGGTTCGTCAGCCAGTTTGCCCTCGACAGTCCCCAGGAGGGACTTCGCTGTGTCGACAATCCGATCCGCCGCCGCCTGGCGGTGATCTATCGCGGCGACCGCACCCAGAGCCCGGCGGCGCGGGCGTTTGTGGAGATGATGGGGTAGGACAGGTCAGTAGTTGTAGCCGTCGGCCTCATCGCTGGAGGTGCCCACGCCCAGGCCCAGCGCGATGCGATTGACGAAGTTGAAATAACCTACCACCAGATTGGCGCACAAAATCTCGTCGTCATCCAATCCGGCGGCGCGAAGCTCTTCGACCACCGCTTCAGTCAGCGCCGAGGGCTGGGCCGTCAGTTGAAGTGCGTAGTCCGCGAGCAGACGCTGACGGTCGTCGAGCCCGTCGAACAGCGCCGGATTGGCGGCAAACCGGGCGACTTTTTCGTCGTCACCCCAGTAGGCGCTGAGCGCATTGGCGTGATGGGTGATGCAGTAGGAGCAGTCGTTGGCCGCCGACACTGCCACGGCAATCAACTCTCGCTCCTCGCGAGACAGACCGCTGTCGTCGAACATCACCGCAAGGTACAAATCCAGATGCGCATCCATCGCCTCCGGGTTCAGCGACTGAGCACGCATGATGTTGGAGGCTTTTCCACGGGTGGAAATGAGTTTCTGATATACATCGGCCAGTTCCCCCTGGGCGGCCTCTTCGTCGATCGTGTCGATCCAGGTCATGATACGGGACTCCATGATGGAGAATGATGGGGTGACGCGGTTACGAAATTACACGTCGCCGATCAGCTTGCCACGGGGGTTGGCCGGGGGCAACCAGTAACGGTACTGCGGGACGTCGCAAACTTTCCAGTTCTCGGATCTCGGATTCACTTTCGCTTTTAGTTCTACTTCGGTTATCGGGTGTACGCGCAATCCGTGGAGGTCGCTCGGGAATCATCCGACGGAAGTGAAAGTAAAAGTGGACGTGAATCCGAGATCCGAGAACTGTAAAGTAGGCGCCCGGGGGGCGTGTTCGGTAAAGTAGGCGCCGGAGGGCGTGTTTGGCTGGACGACGAATTCAGACTGCCGGGAGAATACCGATGAAATGTGTGTTGCGTTGGACTGCCGCGAGTATTGCCGTGCTGGTTGCCCTGATGGTGTCTGCCCCGGCGGGGGCGGTGAATATCACCTCCCAGTCGGAGTCGGAGCCCTTCCCCGGGGTGACGCTGGTTGAGGGAGAGACCAGCTCGCCGAATACCGAGTTTTACGCGGCGTTTATCGAGCTGTGTCACGATTACGTCCATGTGGACGCGTCGGCTTCCAATGCCTCGCAGACAAGCGGTCAGTGGGCATCGTCGGAAGGTGCCCAGCTTGCGGTGAACGGCGACTTTTTCGGCTGGGGTAACAGCGGGTTGTTTGTGTACGGCGACGCCGTCGGCGGCGGGTCGCAGTGGCCGCTGGAGCAGACCGGATTGCACTCCTCGCACAGCGGGGAGTGGTTTTATGAGCGCTACGGCTGGATCGCCTTCGGTGACGATTTCGTGGAGTTTACCAACACGGAGTGGGTCAAGAACAACTGGGAGGACTTCGACGCCGACCAGGGCTGGGAGCCAAAGACGGTCACCGATTCGATACCCGACGGCACCCAGGCGCTGATCAGCGGGTTTCCACAGTTGGTGATCGAGGGGCAGCCGATTGAGTGCTCCTCGCCCGATGCCAGCGGCTGCTTCCCGGACCGTGGTGACATGAGTGACCGTCACCCGAGAACGGCGATGGGGCTGACGGAGGACCGCAACACCTTCATTCTGGTCGTCGTCGACGGTCGTATTTCAAGCTCCGCAGGCATGTACGGCATCGAGCTGGCCGATCTGATGCATCAACTGGGTGCCCACAACGCCTTTAACCTCGACGGAGGTGGCTCCTCGCAGATGTGGGTGGAGAGCCAGGGCACCATCAACACGCCCTCCGACGGCAGCCCCCGCAGCGTGCCAAACAGTTGGGGGATCTTCGCCGGTGGCTCCGGGGGGATGCCCCAGGTGCCGGGGTCATGTGACCGCAACTACGACGAGCTTCTCTATCAGTCGCACATCCGCGACCACGGCGGGCACACCGATGTCGATGGCAATGAGGTCGCCGACGTCTGCGCCAGGGGCCCGGACGGCATCGAATGTTACCTCGCCGATGGCGACGGTGGTTTTACTGACTTCGTAGAAGGCCCCAGTATGGCCGACGACTCCGGCTGGAGCGATCCGACGAACCACTCCACTATTCGCATGGGCGATGTCACGGGCAACGGCAAAGCCGATGTGTGCGCCCGGCGAAACGCCGGTTATTCGTGCTGGCCGAACGAGGGAGACGGCTTCGGATCGCGCATCGACGGGCCGGACTGGTCCAACGGCGAAGGATTCGACGATATCCGATATTTCAGCACCATCCGGCTCGCCGATATCACCGGCGATTCAACGGCCGATGTCTGTGCGAGGACGCCCGACGGGTTTCGATGCTATCCCATCGACGAAGATGGATTCGGCGATCCCATCGAAGGGCCGGGATTCGCCGACGACAACGGCTGGGGTGTGCCCTGGCACTACGGAACGATTCGCATGGGCGATGTCACGGGCAACGGCAAGGCCGATGTGTGTGCCCGGCGAAACGCCGATTTTTCGTGCTGGCCCAACGAGGGAGACGGGTTCGGATCGCGGATCGCCGGCCCGGAGTGGTCCAACTCCGCGGGGTGGGATGATCTGAGCTACTGGAGCACCATCGAGCTGGTGGACCTGGATGGCGACGGCACCGCTGATGTGTGCGCCCGCGGCCCCGACGGCGTGGTGTGTCATCTGTCCGACGGCGACGGGTTCGGCGATGAAATCGAAGGCCCCCCGCTGGCCGACGACAACGGATGGGACGACTACACCAACTACTCCACACTTCGGTTCGGGGACATCACCGGCGACAACAACGCCGATCTGTGCATCCGCGCCAACGCCGGGATTCGCTGCTATCCCTGGGAGGGCGACGGATTCGGCAGCCACACCAGCACCGGGCTGATGGCCGATGAGACGGGCTGGCACCGGGAGCGGTTCTTCCGCACTATCCGCCTGGCCGACGTCACTGGTGACGGCCGCGACGACCTGTGTGCCCGTGCATCGATGGGAATTGTGTGCTGGCCATCGGACGGCGACGGCGGGTTTGCCGACGATCTGGAGGAGGGCCCGGAGTGGTCCGATGACGACGGGTGGGATGACCCGAACTACTACACCACCATCCGACTTGCCTCTCCCTGCCCCGGCGATGTCTGTGAAGAGGACGAAGACGAAAATGGCGGCGACAACGGCGATGACGTCGGACCGTCAGACGACGTGGGAACCGACGACCCTGATACCGGCGGCGATGACGTCGGCGTTCCCTCAGGAGACGACGCCGGAGAAGGCGCCGGGGGCGACGGGGATCCGGAGACCGCTGAAGGATGTGGGTGTGCCACCACAACGAGCGGTTCCGCGGCGTTCTGGGTGGTGCTGGCGGTGCTGATCGTTGTGGCAGCGCGAAGGTTTCTGCCCGCGAGTTCATCCGCACAGTCTGCCGGTTAGTCCAGAAGATGCACCGTCGGTTTGTCGTCTCGTTCTCCACAGGCGGTTGTGGATCAGTGCTGTGGCTGCGGCCACCATCTGGATACGCCGTAAGAAGCGGTCAACAAAGTAGAGTCGGTCGCAGATAGCGGCGCAGTTCACTCCAGTTTCCGTCGAGCTTTCTCGAAGCAGCGCTGCTGGGCCTCGTCATCCGATCGAAAACTGGAGCGCAATCTGCGCGCTCCTGCCCGGTCACGACTTCTCTGACCACTTTTGACATCGGAGTCGGAGTCGGCCGGGATGGGGGAAGAACTGCACATCTCAGATTGTCACAGGGCGGGGGAGTCGACGCTGTTCTGGGCCGGGAAGTATTGACTGGAGAGGGGCTGATGGGGACTATTGACCGGTCTTGTGCTCGATATCATCTGATCGAGTGGTTTGGTCAAACCTGCCGGGGGGCGACGCGGTCGCCCTGAGCGGGAGTGACATGCGGGTGATGTTTGTAGATATCTTGATTTCTCGTGAGTGATTTTATGGCCATTGTTCGTGATGTAGTTCGTAGTCTGTTGGTCGGCGCCGTGTTGGTGACCGTTGGTGCTGTGATTGGTTGCAGCGGGTTGAGCGAAGATCTGGATGGGTTGACGTATCCGGGTCCGCCGGCGCCAGAGCAACTGGAAGTGTCTTCCGGAGAACACTGGGATGCAGTGGTCGTAAGCTGGGACCCGGTGGACAACGCCGATGGTTATCGGGTGTATCGCGACGAGGAGATCATCTACGAGGGCCCGGAGACCGAATATCGCGACCAGGATGCCGCGGCGCCGCAACTGGAGCCGCCGGCGAACCTGGAAGCTACCGACGACCACCCCGGGTACGTGGAGTTGACCTGGGAGGCAGCGACCGGGGAGGACGGTGACAGCCATAACTACCGGGTGACAGCGACCCTCGAGGACGATGAGGGGGAGTCTACAGATGTGGAGCCGGGATACCGCGGCACTCCGGAGGTCCAAACATACGAGGTGTGGGCCGAAGACGAGATGCGGGGGACCGCCGACGCCGACGGGGCCACCGTCAGCTATCGCGACGAAGACGCCCCCGGGGCCACGTTGGAGTTGAATGAAGACGGGGTCAGCGCCAGCCGGGGTGCCTACGACGGGGAGGTTCGGCTTTTTGCACCGGGCGATGATACGGGCGGGGAGTTTTTCGAGGAACTGGTGGTGCAGCCCGCACCCGCCGAGACGTACACGGTGCGTGCCGTAGTCGAGGAGAGCGAAAACGACCCCTTCGGCGATGCCGATTCGGCGCAGGGCCGGCGGGATATCGACGATGTTGACCGTGATCAGATTCAGGTGCGCTGGGAGCGGTTCGCCGACGCCGACGCCGCCTCCTCATCCACTGAGGTGGCCGCCGAAGAACACGATGGGTATTGGGCGGACACGGACCTGCCGGCGGACAATACCCCCCGATATTACCAGATGATCATCGACGAGCCCGAACAGTTGGATCCCTGGAGCTCAAAGCTGGTGGTCGGTTATGCCCGGTGCCGCCCCGATGCCGATGCCGACTTCGGAGGCGGGCTCGGTGAAGACGAAATGCCCTTTCAGTTGTGCAGCGACGATCAGTTGCGCCGACTCGCCGAGGTCGTCGAACAGGGGGGACCGGAGGCGTCGGCCTATTTTGAACTGGTCGAGGACATCGAACTCGACAGCGAGCCCTTCGTCCCGGTCGGCACCGAGTCCGCACCGTTTGCCGGGGAGTTCGACGGGGGATATTTCAGCATTGAGAATCTGGTGGTCCATGCCGAAAAAGAAGGGGGGCTGTTCGGTCATCTCGATCAGGCCCGGGTTCATCGTCTCCATATCGGCGATGTGCTGGTAGAGGTGGAAGACGGGGCCGGGGCAGCGGCAGCGAAGGCCGTTGAAAGTGAGTTTGAAGAGGTGATCGCCACCGGGCGTGTCGACGGAGGCGACGGGGTGGGCGGAATGGTCGGGGAGGCGGTAGACTCGAGCTTCGAGCAGGTCCACGCCTCGGTGGACGTGACCGCCGGCGCCGACATCGATGCCGCTGCTGTCGGCGGGCTCGTCGGCCGGGCTTTGGATCTGCATGTGGTGGAGGGATCGGCCAGGGGTTTGGTGTTTGGATACGACGCTTATGCCGGGGGGCTGGCAGGGGCTGTCGACGATGGGTTGTACGAGGATGTCTACGCCACCGGAAGCGTCTACACCGGCGTGGACTCGAAGGCCGGCGGGTTGTTCGGTGAGGCCGACGGTGACTGGGTCATCGAGCGCGGCTATGCCCGCGGCGGTGTCCGCGCCAGGGATGGGAACGACTGGTCGGAGCACTACGATTTTGTGGTCGGTGACCCGGTCTCCGATGGCACCGTGGAGTTTCTGCGCTACAACGAGGATGCCTGGTGTGGACCTGCCCTCGCAATGGGCGACGGTTGTGACGGGGAGCCCGGGGCAGCGGTACCGGTGGAGGATTTCGACCAGGAGAGTCAGTTCACCGACAGCGGCGACGGATTTGAGTTCGGGGCCCCCGGTGATGATGACGCGGTGTGGACGATCGTCGCCACCGGCCCCCGTCACCAGTGGAAGACCGGTTCGCCCTGGGAGTGGCTCAGCGACTGCGATGGTACCGTCGACGGCTCACCCCAGCAGCTCGACGATATCTTCAACGACGGCAGCGGCTCCGAGGCCAGTCCCTGGTCGATCTGCTCCGCCGATCAGTTGCAGGCACTCAACGATGTGCTCGATGCCGATAATGCATCTCTTGACGACTACTTTCGGCTCGACGCCGATATCGAGCTGGGCGACCGGGAGTGGAGCGCCATCGGGTATACCGATGACGATGAAACCGAGCCCCTCGACATTGACCTCGACGGGGCGGGCCATCGGATCTCGAACCTGAACCTGGCAGAAGAAGAGTCGTCGGAAAACGGATACCGCGGATTGTTCGCCTCGCTGGACAGTTCGGCGAATGTACGGAACCTGGAATTGGTGGATATGCATCTGGATTTGCACGGCGATGACGAAGCCGCCGGTGGTGTCGCCGGGGTCAATCGGGGAACGCTGGAACAACTGGTGATCACCGGCAAACTCGACACCTCCGGGGCCTCAGGTTTTGTGACCGAGCAAGAGATCGGCCCGGCCGGGGGAGTGGTGGGCGACGCTGGTTTCATGTCAGCGATCAGCGACATTCGCCTGGCGTTGGATGTGACGCTTCTTCGCGACCACGATATCAAGGACCTGGGAGGGGTAGCCGCCAGGCTCAACAGCAATGGAGAACTGGCCAATATCGATGCCCGGGTCCATATGTTCATCAGGTCCTACCCCCAGGATACGTACCCCCCTTATGACCAGATACGCAATGTGGGGGGCATCGTCGGCAGCGCTTCTTTTTCCTCTGGCGATCAGGCGGTGCAGATCCGGGACTGTCGGGTCAGAGGATCGATCGACTTTGTCGACGACAGCCGCGACCCGCAAGCACGACGGATCGGCGGGGTGGTCGGTCACGCGCGGAAATGGACTTCTGGTGGTGATCCTGACACCTCGGTGTCGCTTCAGCAGATTGAGCGCTGTAGCGTCGGCGATGGGGCGGGAATGGAGCTGCGAGCCAACGGACAGGTCGGTGGGATTGTCGGGGCGATGGAGGGGCTGGTCGAACTCGATGCCGTCGCCTCTGGCGCCGAGATCTACGGAGAAGAAGCGGTCGGTGGTGTCGTCGGCAAGCTGGAGACAGGAGATGGTCTGCAGCCTCCGGTGCTGACCAACAGCTATTTCTTCGGATCGTTGGTGGATCCGCCGTCGTCGTCCGGGGCGTTGGCGGGGAGAACCGAGTGTACTTCCCTGGCTTCCGGCGAACCTACAGAGCTGAACGACTGCTCCGGGGACATCGGGAGTTTCTACGGGCACTCCGACTTTGAGTCTGCCGGTATCGACGCAGATCCGCTGGTCGGAGAAATGGATGAGCCGCCGGAAGATGACGAAGGGTTGGATGACTGGCGCGAACAGGCGCACAACCACTGGATCGATGATGATCTAGATGTGGGGACAGACGATCATCTGTGGGGAGAGCAGCTCGCCGAGGGGGCGATGGATGATTCCGATTGCTACGGCGATGCCGAGGACTGCGACGGTTCGGAAGCATGGGATTTCGACGACGTATGGACAATGCCGGCGGGAGGGCCGCCGAGGCTGCAGTGGCAGCAGGGACCCCGGAAGATGTCGCCGGTGCAGGGGCCGGGGCTGTAGCCGCCCCGCCCGGCGAACTCCATCAATCCACCGTCCAGATCGTCGGCTCCCCGATGGGATTGTCGATGTCGGTGGTGTCGACCATGAAGTCGATGACCAGTCGAGCATCCCCGGAAGAGATGGCGCGCACGTACATGCCATGGGCGGGAGAGGTTGCACCGCCTTCGCCGGCGATGGTTTCGGCTTCCCAGCCGTCGTCGCCATCGCGGGTGACCATCACCAGCTCGTGGATCGAGGCGTCGTGGTACAACACCTCGGCGGCGCCGTCTTCGCCCAGCGTCAGTTGCACGTCGTGGCCCACCGGCGACTGACTCCAGGCCCCGTCGATGTCGCGTACCCCGTCGACGATGTATTCGGGGTCGTCATCGCCGACCTGATATTTGAGCGTGGCGTCGGTGCCGTCCATGTAGGCGATGTGCACCGTGCCCTCTTCGTCGAGGCGCACGCTGGCGTAGGGACCGGCGTCTTCGGCGTCGAAGAACGTGGTGTCCTCCCAGTTGTCCGACGGCTCGGCAGGTTCATCGCCGTTGTCGCCGTTGTCGCCGTTGTCGCCGTTGTCATCGTTGTCGCCGTTGTCGCCGTTGTCATCGTTGTCGCCGTTGTCATCGTTGTCGTCGTTGTCACCGTTATCGTCGTTGTCGCCGTTGTCATTGGCGTCGACGTCGGCTTCGACCACCCAGCCGACCTGCTGGCGGGTGTTGTCGTAGAACGACACGAAAAGCTGGTCTTCGTCGTCGATGGTCGCTTCCAAAAACAGCCCGGCGATGCGGGGGTAGTCCTCCATCTCGGGGCGAGCTGCCTCACCGACATGGACGATGTCGTAGTCCCCGTCGGAGACGTCGCCCATCGATTCGCCGAGTTCGATGCTGCGGTGGCGAATCTGAGAGTGCTCCTCGCCGGTGCGGGCGGTGTAGAACAGCTCCAGAGCGTCGTCGCGGATGACCACGTCGTTGTAGTAGCCGGTGTCGACGTCATCTTCGACGGTGACCGTCTCGAAGCTGAGGCTTCCGCCGTCGTCGACGCCCCGGGCGTAGCGAAGCGATTCGTCGTCTTCGTGGCGGTAGAACACATGGACCGTGCCGTCGTCGTCGACGGCGGTGGCGGTGTGGGTTCCGACGTCGTCGCCGCTGGTGTTGATGCCGTTGCGCGGGCCCGTGGGATCTCCGGCGACGTTGCCGCTTTCGGGCACCCCGTCGACGAAGTGCCACTGTTGGAGTTCGTCGTCCGCCAGCTCGGCGACCATCAGATCACCGTAGTGCAGGTTGTATACCGACACGGCGACGGTGCCGCCGCCCTGGTCCACCGAGGTGTAGGCGCCATGATAGCGAAGCGGGATCGGATCCAGCGTTACGCATTCGCACTCCCCGCCCTCGACGTCACAGGTGGTGGAGTCGTAGTCCGGATAGCTGACGAGCTCTGTTTCATAGCCCGGATCGCAGTCCTTTTCGTCGCAGGGGTCGGGCAGATCCTGGCAGCGGTTGTCCTGGTGACAGCAGAACTGGTCGTCGCCGCAGTCCTCGTGCTCGCAGGGGATCACACAGCGGCATTCGCCTCCGGCGCAGATCGCAACTTCGTCGTCTGTCTCGCACTCCACATCCTCACAGTCGAACAAGTCGTCGCATTCGGGCACGACACATTCGTCGTCGATGCAGACTTCTCCGGGCTCGCACTCACAGGTTTCACCACCGGCGGGGTCATCGCCGCAGCCGCCACAGCCGGCGGTGAACAGCCCGGCGACGGCGGCGGCGACAACCAGCGCGCGAAGCCGGCGTCGGGACCGAAGTGCCACCAGTACCATCAGTACCATCACAATCGCAGCGAACCCTGTGGTCGTGGTACCGCCGGCAGCGCAGCCGAGCCCGCGCGGCTCATCGACGGCCGGCTCGTCGACCGGTTCGCCTTCAAGCAGTCCGATGTGTACGTCGACGCTGTCGGAGGAGACGTGTCCGGCGCGGTCGCGCACCTCGATGTCGACGCGCAACTCGCTGTCAGCATACACCTCGCTCAGATCGATGTGGTCGACTCCGGACCAGTCCGACCAGCCTTTGTCTTCGCCGTCGACGGCGATGCGGTAGCGCTGCTGGAGCTGATCGACGGAGTCGACGGTATCTTCGGCGCGCACTCGCAGCTCGGTGTCGGACTGCCAGGCTTCAACCCGGGGCGCTTCGTAGTCGACGATGATCGTCTCGGCGGTGGGCTGTCGCTGGAAGCGCCGGTCTTGGGTGTGGTCCAGCGCCACCAGTTCCAGACGGTGTTCGCCCTGCAGCGCAAGCACCGGATCGTCGATGGTCAACTGGGGACCGGTGCCAGCGTGGCGCCAGGCGCTGTTGCCGAACCGATAGAGGTATTCGACATTGTCGCCGCCAAGCGACATCCCGCCGAGTTCGGCGCCCACCTCCAGGTGCACGTCGACATCGGGAAAGCCACCGTCGACACGGTCGATGTTGACCTGAACATCGTCGATGACCGCCCGGGGGGGGGCGTGGCGCAACTGGCCGTCGTCGTCATCGTCGTCGAGCCCGACGAATTCGAGATCGGCGAACAGTGCCAGGTACTCGTCTTCGAGAACCCCCAGGTATTCTTCGTCGATGACCAACTGGTAGCCCATCAGCTCCGGCAGATCGATCGGTTCTTCGATGTCGTCGAGCAGCTCCGGGATCGCCACGCCCAGAAGGGTGGGCAGCAGTTCCTTCAGGTCCTCTTCGTCGGCCATCACCAGATCGTCGTCGAACACCTCCATGCCGTCGATGTCCAGCGCCTCTTCGATGTCGCCGATAACGGGCACGATCGCGGAGTCGTCGTCGACCATCAGAGCGATGGGTAGATCCAGATCCAACCGCAGCGTAAACAGCCGGGCGTAGCGCTCCTGGAGGAAGGCGTAGATGTGTACGTCCAGGTCCTCCCAACCGATGTTGAGCAGCCCGTCGACGACATCGCCGTCGTCAATTTCGTTTTCACCAAATTCGATGTCCAGCGGGTTCTGCGGGGTCAGCAGGATCATCATCGGCGAGTTCGACGGGACCAGTTTGTCGATGCCGTCGACCAGCGGCGCGAAGGTGTTGGTCGCCAGCATGTCGACTTCCTCGTAGCCCACCCCGGCGCACAGCCCGCCGCTGGCCCACATCGACCACACCAGGTGGTCCACCGTCGACTGGTGGATGCCGAGGCCGACCATGTATTCGTCGCCCCCGGGGGTTTCGTCGTAGTCCAGCGCTTCCAGTCCCGGTGGTTGGTCAAAGGAGGGACGCTCATCGCGGTCGACCGGGGTGCAGACGGTGTCGAACTCCGGCTCCGAGCCGGCACGGCCGTAAAAGCGCATCCCTGTGTCCGCTTCGACGTCATCGGCAAGGCGCACGGTGGTCCAGACATCGGCGACCTCGCCGGGCAAAAATTCACCGAGCAACTCTTCGAGCTGCAGGCTACCCTCGATGCCCAAAAGCATGGGCACACAGTGATCTTCGTCCGCATCGTACATGCATCGCGTCAGCCCGTCGTCCTCCTCGATACACTCCGAGTTTTCGGGGCAGTCGGCGTCGGATTCGCAGCTTCGGCAAAGCTCTTCGCGTTCCAGATCCTCGACCATGGCGTCGACTTCGTCGGCGATCATGTCGTCGAGCAACCCTCCCAGAAACGTGGAAGCGAACCAGCCGATGGCATTGCAGCCCTGGAGAATACCCCGGTTGTGAAGGTTGTAGTCAACGCCGTCGACATCGACGTCGACTTCACCGATCTCGACCTGAATATCGTCAAAGGTGCTTTCCGGGTCGACGCTAAATGTCACCGGAAGAGTCGCCTCCACCTCACCGGGTTCATCGGAGCTGCTGCCGTACAAATCGAGCCAGCAGTCGGAGACGCCATAGATGGTCACCGGGATGTCTTCGTCCTTATGCAGGTCGCCGATGGTGATCGACGCGTGCAGTTCATTGGGCTCCTCGGGGTTGATTTCGACATCTTCGAGCGACAGGTCGACCTGACAGCCGGGAGAGCCATCATCACAGGTGACGCCTTCTTCGTGACAGACCTCAAAATCGTCACCGTCGGTGGGGGGGATGCAGAAGCTGAGCCCATCATCCATTACCTCCTCGACGAGATTATCGGCCTCCTCCTCCACAAAGTCGAAGGCATGGGAGGTCATCCGCACCTCGGCGCTGTGGGGGATGGTCTTGTCCTCATACTCCTCGGGGAACGGCTCTTCGGTGAAGCCGTCGAACTCGCAGCCGCCACAGCCGTCGCCGTTGCACGCCAGAAGTGCGAAAGTGAACAAGAATAGCAAAACGGCGATGGAACGCGTCCATCGCCGCATCGTCGACCAGTCGATATTCATGGCAACCATCCCGGGAAGTATCGGCTCCCGGCGATCGGCGCCACCGAAGTTGTCGGGTCAGTCGTCGGAGACGACGTCGTCGAGGTGCTCGGGTGGGGTCTGCCGGAGAGCATCGATGTAGTACGTTGCATTTTCGCCGCTTTGAAGCTCGCCGTCCATGATACGTTCTATGAGCTCTTGCTTCAACTCGCCGACGACGGGCGAAGGATCAAGCCCGAAGGCTTCCATCAGATCGTAGCCGAGTCCGTCGGGCAACTGTGGGCGAAGCGCGGCCTGTTCTTGGAGTTGCTCGATGCGCTCGGTGAGTTCTTCGAGCCGATCGAGAGCAGCGCGGCGCTTCGACTCGAAGCGGGTGGTCAGATCGGCGCGGGCGAACTCCAGGATGCTCTCCAGATAGGGGTCCATGTCGCGCACGAACCGGCGCACCGCCGCATCGCTCCACTCGCTGTCGTACTGCAGAGGCCGGCCGTGATGGCGGATGATAAATCCGACCCGATCGGTGGTGTCGTTGTCGAGCTTGAACCGCTGGGAGATGCCCTCGAACATCATCGCCCCGTGCTGTTCGTGGCGAAAGAAGGTGACCTTCTGGTCGTCCTGGTCGATGCGGCGGGTCCACACCTTGCCGGTGTCGTGCAGCAGCCCCGCCCACTTGAGAGCATCGTCGTCGTCCGGGGTCTGAAGCACCACCTGGATGGTGTGATCCCACAGGTCCTTGTGGTGGATGGGGCTGGTTTCGTGAAAGTCTTTCATCGCCGCCACTTCCGGCAAAATCATCCCCAGCAGCCGCACCTCGAACAGAAACTCCATCGCATCGCGCAGGTGGTTGCCCCGAAGCACTTTGGTCATCTCCTGGAGCCAGCGCTCGCGGCTGATGTCTAGGATACAGCCGGCGCGGTCGTAGCAGGCCTGGTGCAGATCCGGTTCCACCTCAAAGCCCAGGCGGCTGAGAAATCGGGCGACCCTCAGGATGCGAAGTGGATCTTCGGCCAACGTCTCCCAGGGATCGCCGATGACCCGCAGGATTCCGTCGCGCAAATCATCGAGCCCATTGTAGGGGTCTGCGAAGTTGCCGTCGGCGTCCATGGCCATGGAGTTGATCGAGAAGTCGCGCCGGCCCAGATCCTGCTCGATGGTGTCGCCGAACTCGACCTGAGGGTGGCGGCTGCCGCGCCGGTAGTACTCCTCGGAGCGGTAGGTGGTGACCTGACAGTCCTTCGGATAGCCCTCGCTTTTGGGTCCGTGCAGCACGGCGCCGACGGTGCCGAACTCCTTGCCCATCTCGTAGTAGGGAAGCTCGGCGTCCTTGATGATTTGCAGCGACTCCTCGGGGCGGGCGTTGGTGCAGAAGTCGAGATCGTCGATTTCGTGCTCCGGAATGCCCAGCGCAATGTCGCGCACGGCACCGCCGACCAGGTAGAGTTCTTTTCCTGCATTTTCAAACGCTTCAAACAGCCGTTGCATCGTGGGTCGGTGGTTATTGGTGTGGTTATTGGTCGGTGGCTGGAGGTTGGTGGCCGGTGGCCGGGCAAAGCGGTTGTTCCAGGGGTGGGTCGCAGCAGATCGGAGCGTCGGCTGTGATACCGAATGTGTGTGGTCCGGTGCAACAGCGGTCTGGAGAAGCTACCAACTTCGCCGATCTCTTGACCTCATTGTTGGCTCCACCTGGTCGACAGCAAAATTTTACCTGCGCCACACCCTGCTCTATGGTCAGGGTAGAGTTGTGAGCCGATGTGAAGAGGCGTTGGCTGCCGGCGATAACAGCCTCCAGCGATGGACGCCGGGCAGCCGAAGCAATGTAGAGATCAACACCAGGAGATCGCCATGAGAGCTCGTTGGATATTCGTCGTTGCCATCGCTGTTTCTGTTGTGCTGGCCATGGGCTGCGGTGACCCGCCTCCCGGCGCAGCGGGAGAGAGCCTCGAGATTTCAGAGCCCGATCGCAGCCCGCCGACGGCGCCCACAGCGGGCACGGAAGCGCGGCTGGGAAACCTTTTTGCTGACATGATCGATGCCTTCGGCGCACAGTCCGATCTGTATTGCGAATGCTTCTACGAAGATGAGGGGTTCGACTCCCGGCAGGAGTGTGTGGAAATGATCCCCGGCGGGGAAAGCGACACAGATGCACTCAGCAGTTGTATCGCCGAAGCAGCCTCGGACGTCGATGAGTCTCCTCCCTCCAGTGTAGGTGACCTGCTGGACTGCGCCGAGGGAGCGTTAAGCGATTACGACCAATGTGTCAGCGGGGTGCAAAGCCAGCACAGCCACTGTAGCGAGGAGCACTTCATCGGACTCGAGGTTTGTGAAGAGGAGTTGGACGACGAGTTGCTCGTCTGCGAAGACAAGCCCGATGAGGAGGGAGGCGCCTGGCTGGAGGCGTTGAACGTCGAACTCGAACAGCGAGGATGTCTCGATGACTACGGCACCTGGTGAGCGCCGGGTTGTCCAAAGCATTGGGTTCTTTCTTCTTTTTGCTCGACAAGCAGTATCCATTCGGTACCATCGCCCGCGATTCACTTAACTTACGCAGCCCGCATCAGTTGGGCGATGTTCAGTATTGCCCTGATGTGCGGCTCGATCACGTCCTGAGGAGTTTGTGTTATGAAACGTCTTTTCATCCTTTTGCTCGTCGCTGTTTTCGGGTTCGCCGGCCTGGTTGGCTGTGGCGAAGATGAGCCCGGCGACAATCAGCAGCAACAAAACAACGACGAAAACAACGACGAAAACAACGACGAGAACAACGACGAGAACAACGACGAGAACAACGACGAGAACAACGACGAGAACAACGACGA
>SKMT01000332.1 GCA_007120915.1 Myxococcales bacterium
CTTTTGGTCAGTCGTCAGAAGCGGATTCGCCGGCAGTTGGAGCGGTCGCTTGCCCAGCGAGACGAGCTGGAGACACAACTGATTCGCGCCGGAAAACACAGCGCTCTGGGTCAGTTGGCCGCCGGGCTGGCCCACGAAGTGCGCAATCCGCTGGCGTCGATTCAGGGAAGCGCCGAGGCGCTGGCCCAGGAGTTCTCTCCGGACCATCGGAAACATCGGTTGAGCGTGTTGTTGTTGCGCGAGATCCGTCGGCTCGACGACGTGGTCAGCAACTTCCTTCGCTTTGCGAGACCGGAACCGTTGAGGCGCCGCCGCGTCGATCTGCATCAGATCGCCAACCAGGTCACCAACTTCGTCGGACAGCATGCCGGGGATCTGGACATTGAACTGCAGATTCACACCGAACCGGGCGAAGCGGTCGTCGACGCCGATCCGGATCAACTCCGTCAGGTAGTGATGAATCTGTATCTGAACGCCCAGCAGGCACTGGAGCGCCATGCCGAATCCGACGAAACATCCGATGGGTGGCGACCGGTGATCGAAGTGCACTCGCGGCGCCGTCAGGTCGCCGACCGTACATTTTATTGCCTGGGCATCGGCGACAACGGCCCCGGCATCCCTGACAAGCTGCAGGACGACGTCATCGATCCCTATTTCACAACCCGTAGCGACGGCACCGGGCTGGGACTGAGCATCTCTTCGCGGATCGTGGATGCTCACGACGGTTTTCTCGACATCGAAAGCCGCCGTGGAGAGACCACAGTCTGGATCTGTCTGCCAGAGGAACAATCATGAGTAGCTCACCGACGTTATTGCTGGTGGAGGATGACGACAGCCTCCGCGAAATCATGACCTTCAATCTGGAGGAGGCAGGCTGGCAGGTGGTCGCCGTGGCCACCGGATCGGAGGCGCTGGAAGTGTACGACACCCAGGCGCACGACCTGGTGATCACCGACGTGCGTCTTCCCGACATCGACGGGCTGGAGGTGCTCAGCCGGATCCGGGAGACCAACCCGAAGGCGGTGGTGCTGGTGATCACTGCCCACGGCAGCCTGGATCGGGCCGTCGAAGCGATGCAGCGGGGGGCGTTTCATTACATCGAAAAGCCGGTTAACAGCCGGGCACTGGAGGCGATTTTGGCCCGGGCGCTGGAGCACGGGGAGCTGCTCCGACAGAACGAGCGGCTTCAACAAGGCGAATCTGCCGAGGCCGAGGTTCAGGACCAGCCACTGGTCACGGCCAGCCCGGCGATGACGGAGGTGCTTCGGCTCGTCGATCGGGTCGCCGACAGCGACGCTGCGGTGTTGATTCGTGGGGAGTCGGGCACGGGCAAGGAGTTGGTGGCTCGGGCGCTGCACCAGCGTTCCTATCGAAGCGACGAGGCGTTCGTTGCGGTGAACTGCGCGGCGATTCCGGAGGAGTTGCTCGAAAGCGTACTGTTCGGCCACCAGGAAGGCGCGTTTACCGGCGCCAGCAGCACCAACCAGGGGAAGTTTCGCGCCGCCGACGGGGGAACGCTGTTTCTCGACGAGATCGGCGAGATGTCTCCTCGGTTGCAGTCCAAGCTGCTGCGTGTGCTTCAGCAGGGCGAAGTCGACGTGGTCGGGGCCAGTCGGCCGGTGAGAGTAGACGTGCGAATCGTCGCCGCCACCCACCAGGATCTGTCGGCTCTGATCGAAGAGGATCGGTTTCGCGAAGATCTGTACTACCGGCTGAACGTGGTGCCCGTGGACGTGCCACCTCTTCGGAAGCGACGGGAGGACATCCCGGTGTTGGTACGCTTCTTTCTGCGCAAATACAGCGAGTCGGCGATCACGGTAGACCGGGAGGTGGACGAACAACTGCTGGCCTACGACTGGCCGGGCAACGTCCGGGAGCTAAAGAACCTGGTCCAGCGCATCATCCTGCTGCGCGATGACGACCATCTCACCGTCGACGATCTGCCCGCCGCAGTACGCAGTGGAAATGAACTCGACCGTTCCCCCGGCGTGGAGTTGCCGTTTGCGTTGCCGGCGGGGGGGCTCGATCTTCGACAGCTTGAAAAGGCGGTCATCACCGCGGCGCTCAAGAAGATGGACGGCAATCAGTCTGCCACCGCTCGCTATCTGAATATCCCGCGTCATATCCTGCTGTATCGGCTCGAAAAATACGGCATCGACACCGATTGATGGATCTGGCTGCCATTGGTCTCGCAGAGCTGCAAGACTCTCTTCGAACACTTGCACCGACGCAAACCAGCGAGCCCGGTCAACCGGGTGTGGGGCGGTGGTTTTTCGGTAGCAGTAGAATTCTTTTTTTGTGGGTCTGTTCTGCTTCAAGGGGTTGAATAATAAGGGGGATCGGGAGGTGTCCGGTCTATGCCAGGCAGGGGAGGAAGCCGGGGAGATGACACCGGGGCACATGGTTTGCAGTTCAGCGAGGCCAGCAGGTTCTCGGTCGAACCGATAGAGAGTTCGGCGAGTGGCAAACTGGAGCAAACCAAGAGGAGCAAGTTTATGCACAGGCACTGGTTACATTACGCAATCGCCCTGGCGATGGTCTTCTCGCTGGCCACTGCCGTGACGGCATGCGGCGAAGAAGACGAGGAAAACGATCACACACCAACGGAGTTGACCGACGAAGAATTCGAGATGGCCGAAGAGATCTACTTTGACCTGTGTGCCGGCTGCCATGGCAGCCTGCGTGGCGGCGCCACTGGCCCGGAGTTGACCCCGGAGCGGTCCATGGAGATGGGGACCGAAGCGCTGGCGTCGATCACCGGCAGCGGCACACCGGGAGGAATGCCGGGCTATAACGACGTGCTCAGCGACGATGAGCTCGATATTCTGGCTCGTTTCCTCCAGAAGGAGCCGCCGTCACCGCCGTTTAACTCCATGCAGGATATCGCCGACTCCGCCTGGGCGACACCACCGGAGGAGTTGGTCGACGAGCCCACCCACGACCATGACATCGACGATCTGTTGGTGGTCACGCTTCGCGACACCGGCCAGAACGCGGTGGTCGACCAGTCCACCCAGGAGATCGCGGCGGTCGTGGACACCGGCTACGCCACGCACGTCACCAAGTTTTCGACGGACGGTCGATTCGCCGTGATCATGGGCCGTGACGGGCTGGTCTCGAAGCTGGACCTGTATTCGCTGGAGATCGTCGGTGAGGCCACGATCGCGATGGACGCTCGCGATGTCGCCGTGAGCACCTACCCGGGCTACGAAGACGAGTACATCATCGGTGGCGCCTACTGGCCGCCCCAGGCGGTGATCCTGGACTTCGACACCATGATGCCGGAGCGGATCATCAACCTGCAGGGTGTCAGCACCGACGGTGAGTACGAGCCGGAGGCTCGAGCAGCGGCGATGTACGCCACCGAGTACTCCCCGACGTTCCTGGTCAACGCTAAGGAAACCGGCATCATCTGGTTCATCGACTACACCGATCTTGACAACCTGCGGGTGGAGAAGGTGCGCACCGAGATGTTCCTGCACGACGGGTTCTTCGACCAGACCGGCCGCTACTTCATGATCGCGGCGAACGAGCGCAACAAGATGCAGGTCGTCGACACCAAGGAGCGCAGCTTCGTCGCCGAGATCGAAACCGGGCTGGTTCCCCACCCGGGTCCGGGAGCGGTCTGGGAGACCGACGAGTTCGGTTACGTCGCCGGCACCACCCACCTGGGTGAGGGCAAGGTGACCGTCTGGGGCACCGATCACGATCACGAAGAGCATCTCTGGGAGGTTGTCGGTGAGATCGAATACGCCACCTCCGGCGGGCTGTTTTTGCGCACCCACGAAAACAGCAACTACGTCTGGTTCGACTCCCCGATGTCCACCGAACAAGAGGAGCAGGGACGGATCTATCTGTCCGAGAAGGAACCGCCCTTCGAGGTCCAGAAAGAGATCCAGGTGACCGAAGAGCCCGGTGCGCTGGTCACCCATTTCGAGCCGAACCGAGACGGCACCGAGATGTGGGTCAGCGTCTGGGATACCACCGGTATTGATTCCACCAACAATGCGCTGGTGGTCTACGACTCCCAGACCGCCGAGGAGATCGGGCGGATGACCAATGACGAATGGCCGAGCCTGATTACTCCCACCGGTAAGTTCCAGTCTTACCTGCGGGCCGGTAAGTAGGCGGTTGGGCTCAACCTCGCCGGTCGGCCACAACGGTCGGCCGGCGACCTGATGCTGATGCCCCTGTCGGTGTTGTTACGCCGGCAGGGGTATTTTTTTGGGTTGCCCAGACCGGGGGAGGTGATCTCGATCACGTCGTCAGTGCCAACAGGTGGTTACCTGTCGGCCAGCGATGTACGTGAACCAAGGACGTTCTAATGTGGCAGTGGGGTACAGGGGAGGGGAGCGGTTGGAAGCGCCGGCCCGGTCTGGGCACGCAGCTTCTGTTGGTAGTGGGGGTGTTGAGCTTGGTGCCGCTGATGATCAGCATCGCCACCGGTTATCTGTCGAGCCGAAGCGACATTGAGGAGTTGTCGATTCAGGCGCTGAAAAAGTCGGCACAGTCCACGGCGCTGCAGGGCGATGTGTTCATCGAGGAAAAACAGAAGGTCGTGCCGTCGCTGGTGGCGGGAAATCGCCATCTGAAGTCGGAGGTCCAGCGGGTGCTGGAGCGCATCGACGAGAATGGCTCGGTCACCGAAGCGGCGGCGCTGTACGAACACCTGGCGGCGAA
>SKMT01000295.1 GCA_007120915.1 Myxococcales bacterium
ACCGGAATCCCGATCGCCGCCGCAAACCGCGGGTCGAAACTGCTCGCCGCCAGCCAGCGGTAAAACACCACCACCAGTGCCAGCACTGCCGGCACCACAGTCACTACCAGCCACATCGTCCGATCGCTTACCCCCAAAAGATCGCCGAACAACACGCAGTGGGTGTCGATATGGGCATCGCGAACTACGGTGCTTAGCAAAATTACGCCCACCGCAAAAAACGACGTGAAGACAATGCCGATCGCCGCGTCGGATCGGATGTTCGGCTGGCGCGCCAGCGTCTCGATACTCACCGCCGACAGCAGCCCCACCACCACCGCTCCCGCCAGCATCACCGGTGCATCCAGCGATCCACTCAGGAGAAAAGCGAACACAATCCCCGGCAGCGCCACGTGCGCCAGCGCATCGGCCAGAAGGCTCATGCGCCGCAGATACAAAAACACCCCCAGCACCGCGCAGCCGATGGCCACCAGATGCACCGTCACCATCCCCCGCCACATCCAGTCGCCCCACTGCCAGGGGCCCACAAGCCAGTCGATCACCGCCGTCATCGCGCCCCTCCTTCGCGAAGTTGCCGACGTCGCCGCCGACGGCGAACCGATTCTACGACCAGCCCACCCTGGGGCCCGAACAGAAGCGCCAGACCAAAGAACGCCGTGGCCACCAGCACCATCGCCGGGCCCGTGGCTACGCCTTCGAACAGATAGGACACAAACGCTCCCAGCGCCCCGCTTGCTGCCCCGGCGATCATCGACCACACCGCCATCGTCGACAGCCGCCGCGCCAGGTATCGCCCCGTACAGGGCGGGATAATCAGCATCGCCGCCACCAGCACCACTCCCACCGCCTGAATCGAAATGACCACCGCCACCGACAGCGCACCCAACAGCCCGATCTCGAGCGCGGCGGTGTTGATGCCCACACTTCGCGCGTAGTTCTCGTCAAACGTCATCATCGACAGGGGCCGAAAAAAGAGCGCTACCGCCAGGCACAGCGCCAGCCCGATCGCCGCGAGCACCCACAACTGCCCGGAGGTGATCGCGGCGGCGTTGCCCCACAGAAACTGCTCCAGCCCCGCCTGTTCCCCGGTTCCCGTTCGCTGGATGTAGGCCAGCATCACGATGCCGACCCCGAAAAACACGGACAACACGATGCCGATCGCCGCGTCCGGCCGCACCCGCGGCCCCCGGCTAAACGCCCCCACCGTCAGCGCCCCAACCCCTCCACTTGCCAGCGCCCCCGCCAGGAGTGCGGCCGGATGTTGATAGCCCATGATCAGAAACGCCCCGGCAACACCGGGCAGCGTCGCATGCCCCGTCGCATCGCCGAGCAGCGAAAATCCGCGGAGCACGAGGAAGGTTCCCACCAGCCCGCAGACAACCCCCACCAGTATCGACGCCCCCAGCGCGTAGGCGACGAAGTCGTACTGAAACAGGAAAAACTCCTGGGCCCTGTCGATGTACTGACTGTCCAACACGTGCGTATACCGTCCGTTAGCTCGCCGCCGAGTCGTTGTGCGACCGGGTCACCACCGCCACCCGCCCTCCGTAGGTGTCGCGAAGCACCTCTTCGGTAAACACCTCCTCGGTTCGCCCGCTGGCGATGAGCTTCTGATTGATCAGCACCAGGTGGTCGAAGTACTCGTCGACGGTGACCAGATCGTGGTGTACCACCAGCACCGTCTTGCCCTGCTCTCCCAGCCGTTTCAACACGTCGACAATCGCCGACTCCGTGGCCGCGTCGACCCCGGCGAAGGGCTCGTCCATCACGAACAACTCTCCGCCCTGCGCCAGCGCCCGGGCCAGAAAAACCCGCTGTTTCTGCCCACCGGACAACGCACCGATCTGCCGGTCCGCAAGTTCGGTGACCCCCACCGACTCCATCGCTCGTTGTACGGCTTTTTGATCCGCTCCGGAAAATCTGCCCAGCAGCCCGGTAGACCGGTACCGTCCCTGGCGCACCACATCACCGGCGGTGATCGGAAAATCCCACTCCACATCGCCTCGCTGCGGCACGTAGGTCAACAGCTTCCGCCCCTGTTCTGCGGGCTTACCGAACAGCCGCACCACCCCGGCGTCCGGCTGCTTCGCCCCTACGATTCCCTTGATCAACGTCGATTTACCGGCGCCGTTGGGCCCGATGATTCCCACCAGGCTGCCTGTGGGCAACTGAAAGGTCACGTCGTCGACGGCAGCAACGTCGCCGTACGACAGGGTCAGCCCGTCGACTGCTACGGCAGCGCTGTCGCTCATGCGCCATCTCCATCGGCGTCGGCGGAGGCGAACCCATCGTCGAACTTCTCGTAGTCCCCGCCCAGCGCCTCGGTGATCATCTCCACGTTCGCCTGGACCATTCCGACGTAGGTATCCGCCCCGGAGCCGGCGGGTCCGACGCTGTCCGAGAAAAGCGGCCCTTCACGCTCGGCACCCGTCTCCCGTGCGACCTGTTCGATCAGCCCCGGATTCACCGACGTTTCGGTAAACACTGCCGGGGCATTCGTCTCCTCGACCAGATCCACGATATTGGCGACGTCGCGCTGGCTCGCCTCCTGCTCGGTGCTAAGCCCCTGTACCGCCTCCACATCAATGCCGTAGGCCTGTCCGAAGTAGTTGAACGCGTCGTGGCTGGTGATCAGCACCCGGTGGTCGTCGGGCACCGATTCCATCCGGTCCTGCACCCACTGGTCCAGCCCGGCGAGCATTTCGTCGTAGGCTGCGTGGCGCTGTTCAATCTCTTCGACCACCTCCGAATCGTCGGCTACTTCCTTCATTCCCTCGGCGACGGTGTCGGTGACCTGGCGCCACATCCCCACGTCGAACCACACATGGGGGTCGGTGGCACCTTCGACGCTGATCAGCTTCTCTTCGTCGATGGCCTCCCCACCGACGATGACCGGGCGCTCCCCTCCGGCGTTGCGGATCAGACTCTCCATCCACCCCTCGAGCATCAGCCCGTTCTTGATGACCGCATCGCTTTCGGCGACCGTGCGGGCATCCTCCGGCTGCGGCTGGTACACGTGTGGGTCACCTCCGACGCTGACGAGCGAATGCACCTGGAAGTGCTCTCCGCCCAACTGCTGGACCGTATCCTCCAGCATTGTCGTGGTCACCACCACGTCGATGCGGTCTTCATCGCCGGCCTTTGACCCATCGCTGTCACAACCGACAGCGCCGAACGCCAGCACCACAAGCCCCACTGCTGCGGCCAGCACTCCAAATGTTGTCTTTCCCACCACTTGTACCTCCGACTTCGACCGCCTGAATTAGTGGACGCGGATTCCGCAGTTCAATGTGACCACGGAAACGGTTTAGGCAAGCCTAAAGATTTGGTGGGAGATGTCAAATGACAGTTACCCCCCGCGCAGGGATGCCTTGCGCTCCCGAGCAAATCGGCCGCAGTTCAAGCCGACGTATACAGCCACGTGGCTTGCCCTCGTGATTCGGCGTTCCGGATTATCCCGCCTGGTGGAAAATTATCCTTACACCCCGAGCCGCGTCGGCCGCCCCGCCAACCCGGTGCGGTAGCGCAGCTCCAGGTACTCCTCGGAGTGAGCAAGCTGAATCAGATCACAGACCGACTCGTTGTTCTTCAGTCGGTTCTGCGTCGCCTCTTCATGAAGTGGCATGTTCCAGCCCGACAGCTTCAGCAGACTGCTCACCGCTGCCGACACGTCGCCGCTTAAGAGCAACCCGGCGCGGGCGGCGAACAACTCCAACTGCCGGCCCCAGGCCTCGCAGTGCGCTTCGTCGAGTGGCTGTTCGCATTCTTCGACGGCTCTGACCAGGTTGTGGCGCTTTTTCATGTCGAATGGGCTCGATACTTCGTCGGCCATCTGCTGGCTGGCCACATCGACGCGTTGGCCAAAGCCGTCGCCGGTCTCCCGGTAGACCACTCCTTCGAGAAGGTGCCAGACCTGCCGGCCATCCAGGTTCATCAGCGTCGGGATCTGACTCCAGACCAGCGCCGCACAGTAGCCGGCGACAAACCGGGATTCTCCGTCGGTGAACTGCTCCAGAAGCTGCTGGTTGATCCAGACCACCGGAGTGCTCCCGGCGAACACCATCGGATGGTCCGGGCCACTCTCGCCGACGTACAGCTTGAACTTCGCGAAGCCGAACGCGATCAGCGCCGCCTCCAGATCGTCGTAAAACTCCACGTCATCGCCGGAACGGACCCTCCGCCCGTTCAGCGCCTTCAGTTGTGGAAGATCGTCGGCGAAGACCTTTTCGACCAGCGGTCGCGCGGCGCGAAGCACGTCAAACAGCCCGTCCTGGAGCGGTTCCGGGATCAACCGGCGCTCGATCTGAGCGTAGTCCAGCGCCCTGGTGGGATAGACCTTTCCGCTCTGCTTCAACGATTCGGTCTCACAGCCCAGCGCCTGCAGGGTCTGGCGGGTAATCCGCAGCCGATCCAGCGCATTGGCGCGCTCGAACAACACTTCCAACCCCCGGTAGTTCGCCGGTTCAAAGGGCTGGCGGTCCACCAGGGTGCGAAATGCCTTCAGCGCTCGAGGCTCCCGCCCCGCCATTCGGGCCAGACATACCGCGCGGCGCCGCTGGTAGTTTTCGAATCGCGGATGGTCGTCGTCCGCCAATTCCACGACCCGTTCGAACAGCCGGTACGCCTCTTCGGCGTGACCCAACTCCTCGTCGGCCGCTTCGGCCGCCCGCGCCAGCAA
>SKMT01000348.1 GCA_007120915.1 Myxococcales bacterium
ACCTCTCCCGCCGGTGCCCGTCGGGAGAGGATGTCAGCGGTTGAGTGCCTCGTCGTAGAGCCGAACGGTGTTCGCCGCCGTCGACGCCCAGCGAAACTGCCGGGCTCGGCGGCGGCCGCGCTCTGAGAGGCGGGCGGCCAGTTCGTCGTCGGTGATGATGCGTTCGAGGAGCCTGGCCAGCCCGGTTGCGTCGTCGGGGTCGCACAGAAGTGCGGCCTCGCCGGCGACGGAGCGCATCGGCTCCAGATCGGAGACGATGGTGGGTACGCCCATGGCCATCGCTTCGAGGATCGGCAGCCCGAATCCCTCGACCTTCGACGGGAACACGAAGACCTGTGCAGCCCCCAGCACGCGACGCAACACTTCGTCGCCGACGAGCCCGGCGACGGTGATCCACTCGGCGGCGTCGGTGGCGCCGATGGCCGGTGCCAGCCGCTCGCAGTCGCCGATCAACGCAAGCTGGGCGTCGATGCCCTCCTCAATCAGTTGGTCGAAGGCGTCGATGAGAAGCCGCAGGTTTTTGTAGTCCTTGTGGTTGCCGATGGCGGCGATGCATCCGCGGTCGGGGTCGGCCAACTGCTCGAATTCGCCGGCCGGTGGGTCGACAGGCTCAAAAAACGCCTCGTCGACGCCGTGGGAGATGACCTCCATTTTCTCGTCGTCGATAAAATCGAGGGCTCGCCGGCGGGTCGGTTCGGAGATGGCGATGACCCGGTCGGCCATCTTCAGCGTCTGCGGGATGGCCAGGCGGGCGAACGCCTCGATGCTGCGCGCTTTGAGCCACCCGGGCTGGGAGACGTCGGGATGGTCGAGCCACACGAAGTCGTGCAGCGTGACCACCAGCGGGGCGTGGTCGATGACGCGTTTCAGTTTGGCGGGGACGACGTGAAACAGGGAGTGAAACAGGTCGGGGGGGCCGTGTTCGGCGATGACGGCGTCGATGGTCCGATGGCCCACGGCGAAGTTTTTGGCGCCGTCGATGCGCCGGCCCACCGCCACTTCGTGCACGAACTCCGGTGGGTCGTCGACGATGGGACGGCGCGCAGAACGGTGGCGGATGACCACGAACTCGTCGCCGTTGCTTTGGTCGATGACCGCCGGGATCAGCGCCCGGGCATAGCGGGCGATCCCGGAGGGGGTGTCGGTGACATTTCGGGCGTCGATGTAGATGCGGGCCATGAGCTTAGCGGGTCGACAGGATAGAACGGTAGGTCTCGAGAGTGCGTTCGGCGCAGTTTCGCCAGGTAAACTGCTGCGCTCGCAAGCTGGCCCGGTCGACCATCTCGCCGCGCAATTCGTCGTCGTACATCAGCCGTTGTAGTCCCCCGGCGATGTCTTCTGGCTCGGTAGGATCGACGAGCACGGCGCCGTCGTCACAGACTTCGGCGACGGCGCCGCGGTCGGAGGCGACCACCGGGGTTTCGCAGGCCATCGCTTCGAGCGCCGGCAGCCCGAACCCCTCGTACAGCGAGGGGAACAAAAAGATGGTGGCCAGCGAATACAACGCGCGAAGTTGTTCGCCCGTGACATAGTCGAGTTGGATGGCCCGGGAGTTGACCCGCCGGTCGTTGAGCAATTGACGCAACTCGCCGTCGGCGCGCGATTTCAGACGGCGCACCAGCACGAAATAGACCTGCGGGTCGTCGGCGAATGCTTCGATGAATCCCCGCAGCGCACCGGCGTGGTTTTTGTAGGGCGAGCCCTGGCCGACTACCAGCACGAACCGGGTGCCCGGTGCCAGCCACTCGGCGAGAAGGGGCCAGCCCTCGTGGGGGTCGACGGGACGAAAAAAGGGATCGACGCCGTTGTAAGCGACGTCGATGCGGCCGTCGGCGTCGGGAAACTGGTCGGCGATGGCGTCGCGGGAGTGGTTGGAGACGGTCAGTATCCGGGATGCGCGGCGCACCGAACGCGGGATCAACGTGCGATAGAAGGTACCTGTGACCCAGCGCTTCCACAGCTTCGAGGTGCACCACCAGGGATCGATGACCCACATGATGTCGTGCAGCGTAAACACCGCCGGCACGGGAAGATCGGCGGGCAGGATGTTGAAGGGCGAGTGAAACAGATCGACGCCGTCGAAGTCGACGTGCCGGCTTAGAAGAAACCGGGTGCGCAGTGAATTCGCCGGCGCAGCGAACGTCTCACACTCGACCCTCGGGTGATCGATGGGTCGCGGCCTTGCCGGGTGGGTGATCAGCTTCAGTTGAAGCCGGTCGTCCAGTTCGACAAGATGCCCCACAAGTTGTTCGGTGTAGCGGCCGATGCCGCTTGCTTTGCCGTTGAGATATCGGGCGTCGATCATCACCCGGGCGTCAATGCCGCCGGTGTTGGATTGTTTGTTGCTTCGATGCAAATTCATGGTCTCCTCGCCGCACACATAGCACGTGGTACGGACAGGACAAGACGAGCCACGCAGACGGGAATACGGAAACGATATGGGTTTTGCCAGGGATGCAGTCGGGAGCTGGATGCGCAAGGTGGTGGGACCGCACCATCTGAAGGTGGTGGTGATCAGCCTGCTGGTCACGGCGGTGGCGATCGCGGTGATGGCCACCCAGTGGAACCTCAACAGCGAGCTGCAGGTGCTTCTGCCGCAGGACTCGGAGCCGGCGTTGGCGATGAGCGAGATGGACGACCGCCTCGGCGGGAGTACCTCGCTGTTCGTGGTCATCGATTCACCGGACGGGGAGGCCAACAAGGAGTTTGCCGACGATTTTGCCGAGGAGTTGCGTCAACTTCCTCAGGTCGCGCTGGCGCACTTTCACAACGACCGCACCTTCTTCGAAGATCACCAGCTTCTGTATCTGGAGAGCGAAGATATCCGGAAGATCCACGACCGGGTCGACGACCAGATCCGCGAGTCGCGCCGCCGGGCCAACCCGCTGTACGCCGATCTGGGCGGGGGAGACGACGACGGGATCAAGACCGACGATATCGAAGAGGACTACGAGGACCTGGCCCACAAAGAGTACCGCGAATACCTGGTGAGCGACGACGGCTACGCGCTCACGATCATGGTGCGATTTTCCGAATCCGTCGCCGATATGGACGCGACGAACCGGCTGTTGAACACCATCGAGCAGATCGGTCTAGAACTTGATCCGTCTCGCTACCACGAGGAGATGGACTTCGACTTCGGCGGGGCGCTGGCGAGCCGACAGGCCGAATACGACTCGATTGGAAGCGACGTACGCACGTCGGCGATGTTTACGCTGCTGGGACTCTTCCTGGTGCTGTCGCTGTATTTTCGGCGCTTCCGGGCGGTGGGGCTGGTGTTGTTGCCGCTGGTGATGGCCGTGTTGTGGACGCTGGCGATCGGATTTGCCGTCTTCGGGCAGTTGACCACCATTTCGGTTTTCATCTTCGCGATTTTGCTGGGGCTGGGCATCGACTTCAGCATCCACCTGCTCAACGGCTACGACCATGTGCGCGCCGAGGGCGAAGATCCGATCGACGCGCTGGTGGAGGGTTACGATACGACCGGGCGAGCCACCGTGATCGGGGCGCTGACGACCTTTGCGGTGTTTGTGGTCATTGCTTTTTCGCGCTCGCCGGGATTCAGCCAGTTCGGTCAGATCGCGGCGATCGGGCTGATCTGCATGCTCGTGGCGATGCTGGCAGTGCTTCCGTCATTGATCTTGACGTTCCGCCGCGTCGCCGAGGAGCGCACCGACGGCGGGGCCACGGACCTGGTGGAAGCGCTGCTGGAGAGATTGCGGTTTGAGGGCCGGCAGAAGGGCGCGGCGATGTTTGCACTGGCGGCAGCCGGTGTACTGACCGTCGGATCACTGGCGGTGATCCCGAACATCGAGTTCGAGGAGAACTTCCGCGAGATCGGCAATATCCACTTCCCCTGGATCGACGACGAAGACCCGGAGGAGACGGCAGAATCGAAGGCAGAAGATGCGGCGGAAGATGCCGCCGAAGCGGTGTGGCGCAAAGCGCTGGAGGTGCGGGAGGACGTCGAGCCCGACACCTACGAGCCGCCGCGGGAGCAGGAGAGCACCAGCGAGCAGTGGATCAGCGCCGTCGGCGGGCTGCAATCATCGCAGCCCGATGTGCTTCTGTTCGACGACGCCGACGAGATGCGCCGCGTCCACGAACTGATGAGCCAGATGTACGACGACGGTGAACTGGACACCCTCCGCGCCTTCCACGCCGTCCACGACTTCAGCCCGGGCACCGAGGAAGAGCAACGCGAGCGGATGGAGGAGATCCGGCGTATCGACGAGTTGCTCGAAAACGAGGACCTCTCCGATCTGAGCGATGAGGACCGCCGGCGTGCCGACGATCTCTCCTACCAGGCCGATGTCGAACCGGTGGACATCTACGATTTGCCCGACTGGGTCAAACGGATGTTCAAGGAGGCCGGCCCGGAGGCGATGCCTCCCGCCGAAGACGAGGACTTTGCCTTCGAGTACATCATCTTCGCCAATATCGATGGGTCGTCGATGGACGGGGCGAGAGCACGGGTGTTCATCGAACAGCTAAAAGAGGTTCGCGACGAACTGGACGCCGACTTTCGCATCGGCAGCCAATCCTACGTCCACGTGGGGCTGCTCGACGAAATCCGCACCGACGGGGCGGTGATGATCACCATCGCCCTGCTTGTGGTGCTGTTGATGATGATGGTGGTGTTTCGCCATCCGCTCCGCGGGCTGGTCGCACTGCTG
>SKMT01000530.1 GCA_007120915.1 Myxococcales bacterium
AAAGCATCGACGGCGCCGAAAAAGACCAGTTCGTCGACCTCTCCGACCATCTGAAGCCGTCCGTCGGGCTCAAAGTAGGCGAGCCCACCGGCGCGGCGGCGACGGTCTGCGAGATCGGCGAAGCTAACCATCCGGTGGTCCATGCTATCCGGGTCCAACTCCAGGCGGGTGAACTGGCGTGTCAGATCATCGTGCAACGTCCAGTGTCCCTGACTGTCGGGGCTCAACAGCTTGTCCTCCGCGCTTGGCTCCAGCGGATTTCTGGTGGCCACCAGCGGAACGAACCCGGCGCGGTATTCACCGGGGGCAAAAAGCCCGTAGGGATGTTCCGGCTCGAACACCCGGTTGAGCAACTCCTGTCTTGGAAGGGGAGATGTGCCGGCCCGGATCACCGGTGGGATCGCGGCGGTGAGATCCTGGCGATGGGGCACGTCATCGTCGGTACGCACCACCACGCGCGCCGCCTCACCGCCCATCACCTCAGCGACAGCAGCACAGAAATCGGCATCCCCCACAACCGTTGCCCCCTGTCCGGTCTCGATGTCGGCATCATCGTCGGCGATCACCTCGATCCGAGTGCCCTCCAGCGACGCTCGAAGCTCTTCGATCTCCGGTTCGTCCCACCACTGGTTGGGAACCACAAACACCGCGCCCATCTCCGCGGCCAACAGCCCGCCGTTTCCGTAGCGCGGGTCCTCCCGGTCGGAATGCCCGAACGCCAGCGCCCGGAATCGGCGGCTCAGATCCTGCGCATCGCGGGCCCGCCCGTCCGCCCATGCATCATCGCTCTGCTCCGGAGCGTCCACGAAGATCGGTGTTGAAAGCGACAGCGCGTCATAGGGAATCGCCAGCGGTGCCACCACCGGCTGTTCCCCAAAGGACACCATCATCCGACGGCTCACCGACCGCTCGGGCAGCTCGCCCTGGTCGATGCACTCCTCAAAATCCTCGTCCTTGATGCCCGGCCACAACGGCCAGTTCAGCCCCACCGGCCCGCCGTCGACACTCGCTGTCGCCTTCGCGCCCGCCGCGTGTACCTGCAACTGCCCGCCCGGGGTGGCAAACCGCGCCGCCGACACATCGGCCCCTTCCATCTTGTCGACGCCCCCTTCTCGCTGAAGACTGCCGTCCAGCCACTCTGCGTCGTCGGCGTGCACCGACGCGCTCGCGCCCAGCGGCTGCCCCGCAGCCTCCGGGCTCACTGTCGCATCCACGTCGACGATGGCGTGGGGAAACCCCGGCGCCGTCCACACCCGAACTTCTGCGTCGATCCCTCCGCCCTGCCCGTCTCCCACCAGCACGGTCCACCCGTCATGACCGGCGAGCTGCCAGCTCATCTCCACCCCGTCGACCACCGGCCCCTCAAAGACCACATCGCCCTTCGCTCTCCACACCGGTGTGTCGTCCAGTTCCACCAGAATATGCTCTTCGATGTCCGCCTCTGCGAACGCATCGGGAGCATCCATCGGCGCCGCAGCCTCGAGCTGTTCGGGCGCCGCCGGATCTTCGCCCTCACTGGCACACCAGGCGACGAACACCGCCACCGCCACGATCACCCCACCAACAGCTACGACAATGTTCGGATTCGGCGTGGACACCAACGACCTCGCGGTTCGAAACGATTACACCCGCCGCATTGTAGCCCACCGGCGCCGACACACAAATTCTGGTTGGTATTCAACGGCCCAGGTGTCATTGAACCTCCGGTGGTCATTGCACCTCAGAAGCCCCCAGTGCCTCAGGTGTCATCGAGCCTCCGGTGGTCATTCCACCTCAGAACCCCGAACTCCCTGCGGCCAGCGGCCTACGGTCGGTCGGGGCTACGCTCCGGCGAACAAACCTCCGATGGTCATACCAACCACCCACCACCAACCACCCACCACCCAACACCGAACACCCAACACCTACCACCCAACACCTGCTTCTCCGATCTTGTAGCGCTCGCCCGCCTCCAACCGAACTACATCCCGCGTTCCGTCGGCGTCGGGCCAGTCGATGATCACCTTCGCCTCACAGTGGCTGCCCAGCCCGAAGTGCTGCACCAGATCGTGCTGCATCCCGTAGTGGCCGTGCCCCCCGTCAACCTCAGACACCTGTACGAAGTCCTCGGTCACCACGGTCACCTTCGCACCGATGGCCGCCCGGTTCGCCCCATCCGGCCCCTCCAGATCCAGTTGGATCCAGTTGTTGTCGGCGCCGATTTCGTTGCCAAACAGCCGCACGTGCGAGTCATCCAGGCAGTGATCCCCGGCATCGCAGCGCGCGCGAGAGTGGCCGATGGCCACATCCAGCGCCCCGCTTCGGTCGAAGTCGGCGATGGCGATGCCGTGAGCACTCGTCAGGTCAACCCCCAGCTCAACGTCAACGAGTTCGAACGTTCCATCCGGCTGCTGGTGGAACAGATGAGCTCTGGTGCCCGGGTAATCCGTCGAGGCGATCAGAATATCGAGCCGCCCGCTGTTGTCGAAGTCGAACGCCGCCGCCGTGATGTCCCCGTCGTCCCAGACCACGCCGTCGCGGGGCCGCTGAAGTCCCGTCTCTTCGTTGCCCGGCCGCTCGAACGTCACCGGCGACTCTCCGGTGTTGTACAGAATCTCCGACGGATCCGACGACTCGCCCACGTCCCAGTGCACGATTTCGGTGGTCAGCAGATCGAGCAGCCCGTTGTTGTTCAGGTCGGCGCAGACCGTGGTGCCGCTGTTGCCGCCGAGCCTCCAGGGCTCGCGGTCGGTGTTGTGGTTCCACCGGCAAGCATCGGAGGCGCTGTTGCACTGGATATGCTCCGGCTCCGGGACCTCCTCGCACTCCTCGTCCTCGCGGTTGTGCATACACCAGCAACGCGCCGACTCGTTGTCCGTCCAGTCCTTGCGGTGGTCGAAGGCATACCCGGAATCGACGGAGTGGTTGTCGTAAGTCGTCTTCCCGTCGTCGATCTGAGCGTCCCACAGGTGATTGGGCATCCGCCCATAGGAAGACGCCAGCAGTTCCTCCCGACTGTTTCCATCCAGGTCACAGGCACCGGCGGCCCAGGCATTGCTGTGGCCCTCCGCCGCGTTGCGCACATCGTTGCTGTTGGAACTCAGCGTCACCAGCCCACGCTCTTCGGTCACGTCGGTAAACTCCCCGCTTCCATCGCCGAGCAGCAACCGATCCTGCGTCGCCGATCCACCGGGCGCAGCGTTGGACATCCACAGATCTACCGTTCCGTCCCGATCCACATCCAGAAACGCCGCCCCGGACCGGGCGGTGATCTCCCCGGCTGCGTGAAGCGGCTCGGACACCGGCCCCAGCTCAAAATTGCCCTCCCCGTCGTTGAGCATCACCTCGGCGCCCTCTTCGCTGTCGCCGTCGGTGTTCGAAAACAGCGTCACCACATCGAGCGCACCGCTGTTGTTCACGTCGGCCATCGCCACCACCTCCATGGGCCGACCCCGGTCTTCATCCTCCCCGTAGCGTTGCTGAACGATGCCCGACTCCTCGGTGATATCCTCGAACGTCCCGTCGCCTTGATTGGCCAACAGCCAGCTTTCGCGATCACCGTCCTCCCCGAAGTCATCGGAGCCCGACAGCGGGCTTCTGACGAACAACTCCGGCACCCCGTTGCCGGTGACATCCCCGGCAGCCAGCCTCACACCCTCCACGTCCAGATCAACGAGCCCCGCCTCCTCGGAGCGATCCGCGAAGATCTGTTGCTCCCCGTCCCAGTCGCCCACCGCGTCGACACACTCCGCACCGTCTCCCGCGATCAGACATCCACCGTCGACACAGTTTCCGCCGATTTCGTCACACCCATCCTCGTCGCAGGTACATCCCTCTGCCTCCACCCACTTCGCCCCCTGCTCACAGGCACGAGCCGGGTCATCGACGCACTCCCCCTCATCACAACTGGCCGCCTCCCCGCAGGAGTACTCGTCGCACACACACTCCCCGGACTCGCAGAACAGCCCCTCCTCACAGTCCACACCATCACAGGGGTCCAACTCGATCGGCTCGACATCATCACAACCGACCCACAACCCAACGCCGAACAGAAGTGCAACGACCAGTCTTTTCATGGGATTGCCTCAGGGAGCACAACACAGTCGAATCGAATGTGCCCCAACCTATCACCCGCGCCGAAGGCGCAACAGTTCGTGGGTGGATTCCAGAAAAATCATCGTCCTGCAAGAACTGGTACTACTCGTGGGTGGATTCCAGAAAAATTATCGTCCTGCAAGAACTGGTACTACCAATACTGGCACTATTCGCAGAATTTTCGGAATGCTCACTATGGGCGGTCGGGCGGAGGCTGGACGGTCAACCTGAAGATGCAGATCTGCGTCTTCGACGTGCGTCGATTTTTTGATCTTTTTTCGATCATTTTTGTTCTGATCGCTCTGCGATCACTGTGCTGTCGTCGTCATCTGACGCTGCCTCCTCGTGCTCTGCTCAAAAATTTCAACCGTCGCATCCGTCGCCTTCCGTCGGCGACGCGCTGAATAACGACCCGAAGGCCGCCGGTTTTTGTGGCCACCTCTGATGGGACGCCCATACGAAGCCGCCGCCAATGGTGCACGACGACCCCGCGGTGCGCCCCCCTCCTCTACAAACAGCGAGGAGGTTGCGAAGCTCACCTCTGATTCCCTCTGCCACCGCCTGCGCCCCCCCGGGCGACAGACGATGAACAGAGGA
>SKMT01000614.1 GCA_007120915.1 Myxococcales bacterium
GATGCCGGTGACCGGGTCGTCGGGGTCGACCGGCGCGAGCGGATCGAACTCCGGGGTTTCGGCGTCGAAGCCGACGATGCCGTAGTTTTGCTCCGGGGCGACGACGTTGTGCCACAGCGGTCGCCGGTCGGGCGTCGAATCAAAGGGGTCGGTGATCCAGGTCGGTTTCCACCACTCGTCGATCCAGGCAAAAAACGCCCCTCCTGCGGTCTCGGTGGCATACACGGTGTTCATCAGACGAGCGGCCACTTCGCCCTGCTCCCGTTCGGTGTGCCCGCCGTGATCCATGTCTTCGTAGCCCCAGTGCGCACTTCCCCAGCTTGAGGGCACACCGGTTTCACCGACAAAAAGCGGCATCTCTTCGTAATGGTCATTGAGCCGAAACAGATAGCCTTTGTAGGAGTTTGGCCCCTCTTCGTCGGCGTATTCGCGGTAGTCCGGGTCGTCGATGATGTAGTCCGGGTAGTACGGATAGGCGTGGTAGGTGGCGAACAGCCCCGCCGGTGCGTCGACCTTCTCGATCTGGGTCAGGTCGACGGAGGCGAGCTCTTCATCGCTGAATTCGCTTCTTTCGGTGGGATGATCGATCGGATCGAGGGTGGGCCAACTCGACACGCTGACGGGGCGTTCAACGCCGTACTCTTCGCGCTCATAACCGACCAACAGCTCCAGCTTGCGGGCCCACCACACCTCCACGGGGTCGGCGTCATCGATGCGAAACGCCTCGCCGTCGAAGCTTCGCTGTTCGGAGTGCTCTTCGTTCGTCTCCACCACTTCATGGGGATGGACCTCACGCCCGATCACCCAGCCGAGCAGCCACCGTGAGATGTTGGTCTCAAAGTTTCCGAAGGCGCGGCCGAACCGCTCGTCGATAGTGCAGTTGCCGTGCACGCAGTCGACGACTTCCCGGATGTTGTCCCGGAAATCGTCGGTCAACTCGAACAGATCCGGCGTCGCCGCCCCCCACTCTTCTTCATCGAGCCAGATCCCGTGCAACACGTAGATCGGATCGTCGGGGTTGGCCCGGTTGTAGTCGTCGAGCGCCTCGTAGAACCGCGGGTAGTGCAGCGTGTACACCCGCACGGCGTTAAACCCCAGATCACCGATCATCTCCAGCCAGCGGTCGTAGTCCTGGCGCGTCGCCGCCAGCTCTCCCGCCATGGTTCCCGGAATGGCAACCCCCAGGTTTATGGCTTTGATAAACAGCGGCTGGTATTCGCCATCGACCTTCACGGTCAGATGTTCCGCAGTCGTACCGAAGGGCTGCGGGTCCAGCGGCTCGTCGGGCTCTTCGGTGTCTTCACCACACCCGCCGACCACCATCGCCAACATCACCCCCAACACCAACTGGACCAACCACGTCTTCCGTTCCAATGTCGCGCCTTCTCTCCTACATTCTACCTGCCAACTCCAGCCTACACCCAACACCTACCACCCAACACCCAACACCGACCACCCAACACCGACCACCCAGCCCCCACCACCGAACACCCACCACCGAACACCCATAGCCCAGAGCCCAGCACCCAGCGCCCAGCACCCAGCGCCCAGCACCCAGAGCCCAGCACCCAGCGCCCAGTGCCCAGCACCCAGTGCCCAGCACCCAGCGCCCAGCGCCCAGCACCCAGCGCCCAGAGCCTATGAAACGCATCGAACACAACGTGCGCGAGCGCCACTTTGAGGTCGACCAGAACTTCGAGGGCTGGCGGCTCGACGAGTTTCTGGAAAACCGCATCAGCGGGATGTCCATGGAACTGGCCACCCTCGTGGCCAATGAAGGCGACGTCGAAGTCGACGGCAACGACGACGTCGACGCCTCCACCCGGATCACCGACGGCAACACGGTGGTGGTGCGCGAACACATGGACCCGGAGTACGTGCAGGACCATCAGGTGGGCACGCTGTACACCGACGAAGCACTTCTGGTGGTGGACAAACCGGCGGGCATGCTGGTGCACGAGACCGCCTCAGTGCGGCTCAATACCATCACCCACTATCTGAAGCGGCGGGGTCTAGAGGAGGCGGAGCCGGTGCACCGCATCGACTGCGACACAAGCGGCGTGCTGGTGTGCGCTCGACGCCAAAAATACGTGCATCCGCTTCGCGATCAGTTCAAACGGGGGATTCCAAAGAAGACCTACCGGGCGCTGGTCATCGACGACGAACACCGCTGGACCTTGGGCGACTCGGCGACCCTGGACACCCCGCTGGGCCACAACGAAGAGAGTGTGCTGCCCCACAAGATGGGCCGCGGCGACCTGGAGGCGATCACCCACGTCGAGGTGCTGGGCCGGCGCTCCCACCCCATGGGAGATCTGGCGGATCTTCGCGTCGAAATCGAAACGGGGCGCCAACACCAGATCCGGGTGCACCTGGCACTTGAGGGCACCCCCATCGCCGGCGACAAGCTCTACGCGATGGACGACCAGTTTTTCATCGCCATCTGCGAGAAGCCCGACGACGAAGATTTGTTGAGACAGTTACACTTTCCCCGCCACGCGCTGCACGCTCGCCGCATCCAACTTCAGCACCCCGCCGGGGGGGACACCATCGAGGTCGAATCGGCACTCCCCTCGCTGTGGAGAATCCGCCCGAAGAGCGGGCGTTAGTCACGGCTCCGATACGCCTGGCGCGCCGCTTCGAGCTTCTCGATGAAGGCTTCGGCGCCGTCTTCGGGCTCGAAGTAGACTTCGCCGAGTTGACGACCTTCGTCGTCTCGATGATGCACTTCGCCGACGAGCCGCACCGCATCTGGTGCGTCCGAATCAGACTGGGGAAATTGCCGATCCACATCCATCAGCGACAAGAATCGCATTCGATGGTGTATCTGACCCGGGTCGAACTTCTCGGCGCCCACCCCTGCGAGAGACAAGATGAACTGAACAAACAGTACCACCACCAACGCCACTCCGATTGCGTACGCGGCGGTGTGAACCAGATCCAGATCGACCTGCGGCATCGCAACATCGACGAAGAGCGCAGCGAGCCCGCCGAAAAACCCGACTGCGATCAGGATGACCAGCCACCGCTCACCACCGCTTTGCTTCCACTCGTCCATGTCGATGTCGACGCCATCCTCGCCGATGGTGCAACTGCCGGCTCCGTGAAGTCCCACCGGGTCTTTGTCCACCCCCGAGTGGGGCAGGTGGAATTGGCCGCGAAACTCCTGAACTTCTTCTTCACTCATCCGTCACTTCCCTGTGACACGCCAAACATTTGCTCGCTCTCCGATACATCGCTGTGCGCCCACCACCATCGCCAACTCTACATCTCCTTCCACATCGCGATCTAGCGCCGCAGGTTCGTAGCCCGCCGCCTCCCCCGCCGGCACGCACCGATCGAGCATCGCATGAGCCACCCGCCGGTCGTCCCGCTGCTCGATGACCAACAGGTAGACCCGCAGCGGCTCGTCGACATCCGCCTCCGGTGTCAGCCGCACCTGATCGCCGACCCACTCTGCGCCCTCAAAAGGTGACTCTACGGTCTGCAGCATTCCGTAGCGATGAAACCAGTCGTTCAACCCCACGTTCAGTTCAGCGCGGGCGTCTCGGTCGTCGACCTGGCCGCTCAGTTTTTCGAGCCGCACCAACCCGGAGCGCAACGCCTCCTGGTGTTGTGGCTCCTCGAGCTGCCCGGCAATACGCACAATCGCCTGGGCAGAACGCCGCCGGGTAAACACGTCTTCTCCCCGATCGTAGGCCGCCTCGGCGATGCCGACCAACACCGGGCCGAGTTGCTCGGGCCGGTCCAGATGCCTCGACCATTCGTCGACGACCTGCATCAGCCGCACCGGTTCTTCGACATCGGCGTGGCGCTGCACCGCCTCGGCGAAGGCCAGCTCGTCCTCCGGATGGTCGCCCGTGGCGTAGCCGACGCCGATGGCCGCACAGACCACGAACAACGCCACCAGCGCCGCGGCGATCAGGTTCGTGATCCACCCGGCGGGCCACCGCGGCCGGAAGTGCTCTTCGCCGGCGCACATCGCCCAGCCGATGACCACCCCACCGACGAATCCGCCGAAGTGGCCCCAGGCGTCAATGATCGGCACCGCCACCGACAGCACGCCGTTGATCCCCAGAATCACGCCCCACCACAGCCAACTCTGCCGGTACGGCGGCGGCAGTCTTCGTCCGAACTTCAGATGCAGCGCAAAGTATGCCCCCAGAAGCCCGAACAGCGCTGTCGAAATCCCCACGGCGAACATCGCCTCCGTACCGACCAGAGACGCCGCCGCCCCCGCCAGTGCGGTGCCCAGCGTCAGCACGATGGTTCTGCCCTCCCCGAACAGCCGCTCGCAGTAGGTGCCCAGAAAGTACAGCGCAAAGGCGTTGACCCCGAAGTGAATCGCGTTGCCGTGCAGCAGGTTCGCCGTGACCACCCTCCACCACTGCCCCTGCTCAAACACCATCACCGAGGAGTTGGCCCCGAAATAGAGCAACTCCAGAATCGGTACCGGCGGCGACAACAGAAGCTGGGCGCCGAAGATCAGCGCAATCGTCCACAGCAGATAGCGGGTAAACCGCGGTTTCGTGCTGCTGACATCCTGGCTGACCTCCGACAACTGCCGCATCTGCGCCAGTTGCATCGCACCGTCGGGCCGGTGGGAGATCCGGTTGATCAACTGCGCCCACAATACCCGCCATCCCTGCTTGTGCTCGAAGTCCGGCGCCA
>SKMT01000447.1 GCA_007120915.1 Myxococcales bacterium
ATCCGATCAGCGATATAGTCGAAGACCATGGGCGCTCTCGCCCGGGTTCTCAGCTCGGTGCGCACCGGCTTTCGGCCCGGTGGTTTTTCACGGATCAGCGTCAGGTCCCGGTCGCCGAACACCGCGTGGGCCAGCGACCGGGGAATCGGGGTCGCCGTCATCGCCAACAGATGGGGGTCGCGGCCGAGTTTGAGCAGCGACTGGCGCTGCTCGACGCCGAATTTGTGCTCTTCGTCGACGATGACCAGCCCCAGGTTGTCGAACTCCAGGTCATCGTGGAACAGCGCGTGGGTGCCGACGACCAGCCGCGTGTCACCATCGGCGATCTTGTGGCGCGCCACCCGTCGCTGGGTGTCGTTCTGCGAGCCGAGTACGCTGGCCCAGGGGATGTCGAGGGGGCGGAAGTACTCTTTGACGCGCTGTAAGTGCTGGCGCGCCAGAATCTCGGTGGGCGCCATGAACGCGACCTGCGCGCCGTTGGCGATGGCGATGGCGGCGGCCATCAATGCGACCACCGTCTTGCCGCTTCCGACATCGCCCTGCAACAGCCGGCGCATGGGAACCTGCGACTCCAACTCGTCGGCGATGGTGGCGATGGCCTTCTTCTGGTCATCCGTAAGCTGGAACGGCAGATTGCGCACCATCTCGCGGCCCGGCTCCCGCTCGGTGCACTGGGGAGCGCGCGCCACGCGGCGTTCGGCGACGTAGCGGCTCGCCAGCGCATGCTGCAGATCGAAAAACTCCTGGAAGATCAGTCGATTGCGTGCCACCTGCAGCCGCTGCTGGAACTGATCGAGGTCGTCCAGGTCATCGACGTCATCGAGCACGTGGATGATCCGCAGTGCCTTCTCGATGGTGGGCAACTGGTGGGCGTTTAGAAGCGAGGCCGGGAGCCCCTCCTTCAGCTTCGGCGCCAGATTGTCGCAGGCGGTCTCCACCGCTTTTGCGATGAGCGAATCGTTGACGTTCTCGATGCCGCCGTACACGGGCACCAGCTCCATCTTGGGCGAGCGCGCCGGCGGGCCTTTGATCGAGCGCGCGGTGGGATGGGCCAGGGTGGGGATGCCCCGGTCGTAGTCGACCTTGCCCTCGAAGTGCACCAGCTTGCCGGTGTCGAAGTTCCGCTGGAAATTGCGGTAGGGCATGTTGAACCACAGCAACTTCAGATCGGCACCGTCCACATCGACGCGAATCTCCAGCGGCCGTCGCCCCCGGGGCGGGATAATTTTGGTGATGCGGCCGACGTTTTCGACCCACTCGGCCCGGTCGCGCACGGTGCGCCGGCCGGGGACGAACCGATAGGTGGGCCGGTACTTTCGTGGCACATACAACAGCAGATCGAGCTGATCTTCGATCCCCCGCTCTTTGAGCCGTCGAGCAGTCTTCTTGCCGACCCCGCGGATGTCCCGCAGGCGAGTGGACGCCGGTTCGGCCAGTTCGAGTTCGAGCCGGCCGGGAAGGCGAGATGGATTGTCGGTGGAGTTGGTATCGGCCATGGGTTCGCCAGACGTGACCGGAACATTTAATGGCAGGTCAAAAGCATTGAGGCCGGGGAACTTCTACCCGGGTACTTCCGGTACGGCTAACGGATTCCGATGATAGTTCGTTCCCCCGGCAGGTGTCTACTCGATCTGCCACGCTGTATGTTCATCGTCCGTAGGTCTGCTACCAACCCCTATCGGTTCAACGGGTGTAACCAATTATCCCCTAATCTCCCTTATCTCCCCATCTCCTTTTGCTTACACCTTCAGAGCTTCACAACTCCTCAGGCTCCTCGGGCATCTCGCCCAGCGGTTTGTCGGGCAATACGGCGTCGGAGGGGCGGATGTAGTTGGGCTGGAGGTTCACCCGGTCGTGTGGGCCCTCGTCGAGGGCGATGTGCCGGCCAAGCTGGGCTACACCCACGGCCGATGGAGCGACCAGATCGGTGGGGATTGTGTCGAGATTGGCCAGCTCCCAGTCGGCGAGCACGTCGTAGCGTTCAACGCCGTTTCCGACCTGGATCAGCTCGCCGGAGAGTTGTTCCTCCACGGTGGTGCGCCAGTCGTCGGGGGAGGCGGCGCGATCGTCGAGCACCGTTTTCAGTTCGCCCTCTTCGAACCGGTAGGCGCCGGCGTAGACTTCGCGGCGCCTGGCGTCGATGGCGGCGATGACGGTGGCGCCGGGGCTGATGCGGGCGGGCTGGTAGGCCAGCGCCGCCAGCGAGGAGACGCCGACGATCGGTGTTTCCACCGCCCGCGACAGCGCCTTGGCGTCGGCCAGCCCCACGCGCGTTCCCGTGAAACTTCCGGGGCCGATGCCCACGGCGAACAGATCGATGTCCGCCAGTTCGATGTCGCGGCCATCAAAGACGGTGTCGATGGTCTTCAACAGCGAGCTGCCGTGGTTGTAGGCGACGCGTCGCTGCCGGTGTTCCAGCAGTTCGTCGCCGTCGATCAGGGCGACCGATTGGACGCGCGTGGCCGTCTCTACGGCCAGGATGCGTTGGTATGTGTCGGATTCGGACATCGGAATGGGATATTTGAGCCGTCAGGGAGCCTGGAGCCAACCAGAGGCGCCGGAAGATGTCAAATAGTGCCAATATAGACGCCGCGGCCCTCCGACGGGTCCGGCCCCCGGTACGATACCTCGAAGCCGGCGGAACGAAGCGCGGTCCGGTAATCATCGTCGGAAAACAGGGTGGTGACGTGGTCATCGCCGACGACGTGCTCGACCCCTTCGTCGCGGCGGGCGATGAGCCAGTGGAATCGAAGCCGTGATTTGTTGCCCTGGCGGCGGGCGACGGCCTGGCGGCAGAGTTTCACGTCCTCTGATGCGTAGGTGGTCATGCCGGGGCGGCCCACTTCATAGGACTGTGCAGTAAGCCATGGTTCGATGATGACCACCCCTCCCGGGCGCAGGGAATCGGCGAAGTTCTGGCAGGTACGTTCCAGTTCGGCAGTGCCGTCGACGTAGCCGATCGACGAGAACATGCAGAGCACGGCATCGTAAGGCTCATCGGCGACGAACTCGGTCATATCGGCCTGAAACAACGGGACATCGGGCACTCGGTCAGCGGCGATTTCAAGCATGTCAGCGCTGATATCGAAGCCGGCGACATCGTACCACCGTTGGAGATGCTGAAGGTAACGCCCGGTGCCGCAGGCTGCTTCCAGAATTCTGGAACCCTCTTCGAGGCTATGGCCAGCAAGGATCTCGTGCAGGGTATCGCAGGCTGCTTCGTAGTTTCGATCGGCGTAGATCAGGTCGTACATCCAGGCGTGATTTCCATACATTCCCTCGGGCATCTCAGGCTCCGTGTTGATATTCAGTACTGCAGGCGAGACATCCAAATGCGATTAACCGAGGAAAGAACGGATTTCAATGAGCACCTGCGCGAGCAGTGCGATCATCGCCCGTAGGTGGGGAATTAACCACTATCGCTTCAACGTGTGTAACCAAAAGGAGATAGGGGGATATGGGAGATCAGGGGATTTGACTGTATTCACGGATCGACGGTTTGGTGTTGCGTCACCTCACCCAGACACTGGCAGTCTATGTGCAGCGCGCAGCATCGGTTAGCGTCGGGTTCCCACCAACAGCCAGTTTGTTATCCCCTTATCGCCAGTATCTCCACATCTCCTTTTTCTTACACGTCGAGCCTGTGAGATCATCGCTTCCCTTCCGGTGACCGATCGCCACTGATCACACTGCTGCGCGAGGAGTTGAGTTATGAGGCGTATGCTTGCCGTTGCGACGTTATCGGGGTTGCTGGTGGCAGGGGGTTGTTCGACCCCTCCGGAGGCAGCGCAACAGGATGAACCGCATCAGACCGGTGCCGAGGAAGTACAGCAGGACCAGGAGGCCGTCGACGCTGTCTGGGCGACCTTCGAGGAGGAGTTCAACCAGATTCGTACCGACGCACCACCTCTGGGCGAGGGCGACGATGAGCAGACCATCGACCGGCTGCAGTATCTGATGGTGCGAGACCAGTTCTGGCGCGAGAAACTTCATCAACTGGCAAAGCTGGACGTCGACACCGTCGAACGCCAGGCGCTGATGGAGCGGCTCGCCGAGCGCATGCACGATGTCGACGCCGAGAACACCGCCGAGTTGCAGGACTATCTCGACGACCATCCCTGGCCCTGTAAGCAACAACTCGGCGAACAGGCCGATCAGGCAGCCTGGATGATCGTGCAGCACGCCGACCACGACCCGGGGTTTCAGACCGAAGTGCTGGAGATGCTTGAAGAGCTGGTCGACGAGGAGCGCACGGCACCGGAACGCTACGCCATGCTCTACGACCGGGTAGCCGTCGCCGAAGATCGCCCTCAGCGCTACGGCAGCCAGGGCCAGTGCAAGCCCGACGGCACCTGGGAGATGTTCGAGGTTGAAGACCCGGAGGGGCTCGACGAACGTCGAACTCGAAAGGGGCTGGAGCCGATGGAGTTGCATCGGCCCGTCGTCGAGGAGTTGTGTGAGCCCGAGCCGTCAGCGGGGGACGACTGAGCGTTTCTAGGCGCTGGGTGCTGGGGGTTGGGCGCTGGGTGCTGGGCACTGGGTGCTGGGTACTGGGTACTGGGTACTGGGTGCTGGGTGCTGGATTCTGGGTGCTGGGTGCTGGGTACTGGGCGCTGGGTACTGGGCGCTGGGTACTGGGTGCTAACGCGGCGCCGGCCA
>SKMT01000137.1 GCA_007120915.1 Myxococcales bacterium
CAACGGCGTTCCCCGCTGAACATCGCACCTCGCCCGCGCGCCGAGTACGTCCCCGTAGTGGCGGGGATGCAGCCCGTAGCCGGGCCGAATGCTGCGCACGTTCTGCTCGGTGAGCCGCTCCCCTTCCCCGACGTCGCGTACCACGAAGAGGGACCGACGGTTCTCCACACTCACCTCCTGCTCGGGCGTCGGCCCGTAATGCACCCCGCCCACCGCCTCTTCAACGGTGCGAATCTGTCGGACCATCCGCCGAAACTCCAGCGGTTCGGCGGCAAATTCGCTGTCCGGCGTATCGATGGAGCGCGACACACACAGGTGCTTCTCCACCAACTCCGCTCCCAGCGCCACTGCCGCAGTGGGCACCGCCGCGCCGATGGTGTGATCCGACAGCCCCACCGGCATCTGAAAGGTGTCTTGCAGATGAGGAATGGTCTTCAGGTGAATCTCGTCGGCTGGGCTCGGATAGGCACTGTTGGTCTTCATCAGCGCCATCTGGTCTGCGCCGTTTTGGCGGGCCACATCAACCGCCTCCTCAATTTCGGCAAGCGTGGCCATGCCGGTGGACAGAATCAGCGGTTTGCCTGTGGCCGCAACGCGCTCAATCAACGGGATATCGACCAACTCGAAGGAGCCGATTTTGTAGGCCGGCACATCGAACTGCTCCAGAAAGTCGACGGCCGTATCGTCGAAGGGCGTCGAAAACATCGGGATACCCACCCGCCCGGCGTGCTCGAACAACTCGTCGTGCCACTCCCAGGGAGTGTGGGCCTCTTCGTACAACTCGTAGAGCTGCCGTCCATCCCAGATTGTGCCTTCACGGATGAAGTGCTCCCGGTCGCAGTCGATGGTGATTGTGTCGGGGCGATAGGTCTGAATTTTGACCGCGTCGGCGCCACACTCAGACGCGATCTCGACCAGATCCAGCGCCCGGTCCAGGCGCCCTCCATGGCTTGCTGACAGTTCGGCAACAATGAAGCAGTTCGACCGGTCACGAAGAAATGAATCGAGCACGATGGCCTCCGCTGTCTTCTCGACTCAGTCTCATCGTCACGAAGATCTGCTGCGTCCCGTCTGCCGCTTCGCTCCGGAAGGTGTCTTCGAGACGAAAGCCGAGTTTCTTGTTCAACGCGATGTTCGCGGCGTTGTCTGCTCTCGTGCGTACGAGCACCTGTCTCAGCTCCAGCATCTCGAATCCGTACATCAGCCAGGCGGCGAACGATTCGGTAGCCATGCCCAACCCCCGGCTGTTCAGATCGCCGATCAGTTTGCCCGCTTCGGCACATCCCCGTTTTTTGTCGATACTCTTGAAATTGACGACGCCGATGGGGCGGGCCTCGTCTTTGCGCACCACCATGTAATCGGCCCGCCCCCAACGAGGGCCGTCGAACCAACGCAAATGCTCTTCGAGGGTAGGGGGGGCGGAGAAAAACATCGCCGCCGTCGACGGTTCGGTACGCCAGGAGACCACCAGTTCGGCGTCGTCGCGGCGCATCGGGCGCAGCCTCAATCGCGTCGTCTCGATGCGCCGAACCCGTTCGTAGTAATGATGTGGCTGAGCCTGCATCTACTCCCCCGCTTCATTGCTTCATCATCCTGTCGCTACCCGCGGCGAACGCTCCATCGGCGTGCCTCGATCGTACTCCACCCGGTCGTCGCGTTCGCCGACCTGATCAACGCTAAACCAGCGGTGGTACCACACCGAGTAGCTGAGCGCGGGCCAGAGAATCCAACTGTTGTGCCACTGCGGATTTTCCACAGCCCGGCGCACCACCTGCGCCATCGGCGACGGCGGCGGAAACCGATCAAACGCCGTCGAAAGCGGCCCATCGGTGAAATACCAGGATCGTGGCAGACCGCTGGCCAGCTTGGTTCGGTCTACCGGGTAGTCGACAACCCTGCGCTGCAACAACGCCTTGAGCACCGGTTTGACCCTCTCCCCGTCGCGATAGCGCGTTGCCGGATCGAAGCGATGGAAACAGTCGATGACCGGTCGTTCCATCAGCGGTGTGTGAAGCGTGACCCCTCTCGACGCGGCAACATCCCGGACAAACCGGATGCAGCCGACGGTGATCATGTCCGTGATGTGCCCGCAGACCACGAATTTCTCCCAGTCGCTCCCCCGCTCCACGAGCCGATCCGACCAATCGACAAGTCGTGAGACCCGTTCGCTTCGGCGACGGTGCGCGGCGTCGACAGCCCCGTAGACCTGCTCGATCTCAGCGGTAAACGAGTGGTCGTCGTCGCGCATACTGGCCAGCGAAAACTGCCGCGCTGCAGCTTCGGATGGCTCCAGCCCGGCGTTGTCGAACCACTGTCGCAACGATGGGCCGATGATGGGAAACCCGTAGGTACCATCGCCGAGCTCACCGTAGCATGCCGCGCTGCGAGCTTCCGAAGCAGCCTGGGTCTGCAACACATGCTGCATCGCCGGGCAGGGAAGCCCGGTGGTCTGCGTCACGTCTACCAGCAGGTCCAGATAGTCGTAGTGGTCCACATCGATGAGCCGGTGCTCGTCATCGAACAACCTTGCTGCCCGACCCGCCTGTTCGACCTCCGGAGCAAACTGTTCGCCAGGAATTCGCGCCGTGAGCAGCCGGACGTCGTCTTGCAGAAGACTTCTCACCAGTGTGGAGTCCACGCCTCCCGAAAAGAGCACATCCGTCGGTGCGATGGTGTCGATGACATTGTGGAGTCGCCTGGCGAACTCGTCGACACCCTGCTTCCAGTGCACCGCCGCGTCCTGGTCAAACGCATCGTACTGCGTCTGCTCGACGAACTCCCATCGGCCGTCGGTTCGACGCAACTGTGCCTGCTGGCCGTGGTCGACGATATGCAATCCGTCGACCAGCCCCGTTGCAGCAGGCCGACCAAACAAGAGATGATCTCGCTGAGCCTGAAGATCGGGCTGAAGCTGCTGTTGTCGGACCACGTCGTGCATAAACGCCATGGTGTCGGCGACGGTGAGCCGCCCGGCATCGTCAATATGCACAATTACCGGAAAGTAGGAGTGAGCCGGCCGGCGCACCGTCACCTCCTCCACCCCTGTGTTGCCATACGCCAGAACAATGTCGGTGGTATCCTGCTCGCCGCAGCGGTCGCCGAGTGTGAACCGCTCCTGGTCACCGAACTGCTGGACGTCGTGGAGATTTCGCCTCAGCCGCAACAGAAGCCCGGGGTGTCCGTGATTGTCGTCGTGGCCAACTGCCATGCCTCCCCCTCAGTTTGTCCTTTCAAACGTGTGCGATAATTCGGTCGGCTACCACCGACGTTCCCACTTCCCGGGCGTTGCCCATCAACTGTCTGCTCGCTTCGCTCATCTGACGCAGTGTCTGCGGCTGTCCGATCAGCGTCTCGAGGTGCTCTCGGAGCCGTTCTTCCGTCACCTGATCGACGTGCCCGGCGTATCGAATCGCCCCGGTGGTTTCGACGTGCGTTGCGATGCGGCGCTGATGCGACGAGATGGTCACCACCACCGCCGGCAGACCAAGAAAGGCGCGCTCCCACATCATAGTCCCCGCCGCGCCCACGGCCAGATCTGCGTCGGCCATCAGCCAGGCCATCTGGTCGGTATCCACCACCAGCTCCAGGTGTTCTCGCCCCTCACAGATCTGTCTCAGCACGTCGATCTCCGAAGCTGCCCCCCCGGCGACGACAGTCGTTGAAACCCCCAGCGGCGACACCGCCTCCGCTGCCATCGCCGCCGCCCCGGATGAGTCCCCCCCGCCGAAGGCGATCAGCAGCCGCTGGACGTCCCCTTCGCGTCTGTCGGCGATGTCCAGCACCTGCTCAAACTCCCGTCGCAACAGTGCATATTGCACCCCGGCGAGCACCTCGGCATCCGACGGAACCAGCCCTTCGAACCGCCGCTTATGGCCCGCCCCACCGTAGGTTGGGTCCACCAGAATCTCACAGTGGTGGCTGCGGTTTCCCACCCCGTCGATGACGAGCATCGGAACTTTCAGGGTTGTGGCCACCGCCTTCTCCCAGCGATGGTCCAGCCCGTACTGGTCGACCACCACCGCCGAAGGCACAACCGGGTCGAGCGCTTCCAGTGTCTGGCGGGCATCGATCTGCCAGGAGACGTCGAGCCACCGGCTCGCCCCGCCGGCCCCGACGGAATCGTCGACCAACACCACCGCCTGGTGCCCGGCAGCTTCGATGCGATCTTGCGCCCATCCGCTGCGGTTTCGAGTCACGAAGATGCATTCGCAACCGCGCCGCGCCAACTGACCCGCCAGTGCCAGACAGCGGCTCAGATGACCCATGCCGATGGCGGCGTCGGCGTCGGTGCGGATTGCGATGGTGGTCACTGTAACCCTCCCAATATTCGACGGTTCCGATGGGCCAAGCCAAGGGAGGCGTACCAACCTCCCCAATATCCGACGGTTCCGATGGGCCAAGGCGCCATCGCTGTTCAAGTCGGGCGCTAAACTACGCGCCCGAGGTGCTCAGGAGCCACGGTCGCGTCGTCAACAGTCGTGCCAGGCATGTCGCTGATATCAGCATCACAGCTCATCCAACCCGGTAAAGGCACCCTGCGCGCCGGTGCATTCGACCGCCGTGCTCACAACCGACCACCGACCACCAAACACCCACCACCAAACACCCACCACCGAACACCGAACACCGACCACCGAACACCGAACACCCAC
>SKMT01000202.1 GCA_007120915.1 Myxococcales bacterium
AGATCGATGAGACTGGCCGCGATTGCGGCTCTGGTAGCAGTGGCGGTGGGTTGTGGTGAGGAGGATCAACCCCAGCAGCCGCCGTCGTTGCAGGCGCCGTCAGCGATGGCGGTGGCAGATGGAGAAGTCTGCCTGCCGGAGATCATTCAGGCCGACGCCACGTTCAGCACTCAACCGCTGATCGGCTGTGAGGACGGTGGCAACGGATTCGGTCTGGTCGCCAGCCAGCGAAGCAGTCGGGTGGGCGTGGTGGCGCTTGGCCAGGAGGCCCCGCGGATGGTCAATACGGACAACCGCCGCCCGGGCATCACGGGCATCGAGGTGGGAGATCGACCGGTGGACGTGACCACTTCCGGGGGGGGAACCGCCGCGATCAGCGCCAATCAGGCCGATGAGACCCTCACGGGCATCGATCTGTGGACGCTGCGTCCCCTCAGCGAACCGCTGGACGTGCAGGGCACGGTCAAGGCGGTGGAGACGATGCAGGGCGAACACGGCGAATCGCTTCTGGGCATTCTGAGCCGGTCTCCGGACCAGCTCGAGGTACGAGGTGGGCTGGTGTGTGAACGGCCGGACACCGATGACCGGCGTCGTCACAACCCGGACGACAACTGCGAGTGGGAGGAGGTGAACACCGCTCAGATCGATCTGCCGGGCAAACCGGTGGACATGACGGTGGATGCGCCGAACAACCGGGCCTGGGTGATCTACCGGGATCTGAATGCGCTGTCCTGGATCGCCTTCGATGACGAAGGGCTGGGAGAAGACGACGAGTGCATCGATGGTGGAGCACCGCCCTGTGAGATCGACCGGGTGGACTGGGAAGAACACCACGACCCGGCGAGTCCGTCGGCGCGCTGGGGAGCGACAAAAGTGGACGCCGACCCGCTGGGGATGTTCGTGTACGTGATGGATCGGCCGAACAATCAGCTTCTGGTGTTCGACCGGGATCGGCGCCGCCTGATCAATGCCGCGGAGGCGATGGAGCCGCCGCTGGCCCCGCTGCAGCGGGCCCCGGGGATCTCGCTGATGCGCTCGCCGACGGCGATGAGCGCGGAGTACGACCGCCAGATTCTGGGCGACGGCCATGTGTTGTACCGGCTCGGCGCCCGAGTGGCGGCGACGAATCGCCAGGTCTACCGGGTGGGAGCGGTGGAGGTGGAGTGTCTGTTCGATGGCGGTGAACCGATGTCGAACGACGAGTTTTTCTTCGATCGCCAGGCGCGAGACGCCAGCGAAGAGGCGGGATGTCTGGAGCTGATGCCCGAGCTTCCACTGGGGCTGGATCCGGACTTCGACGACGATGAAGCGCTTCTGGAAGAACGGATTGTCGAGTCCGACGATGGCGATGTGCAGGTGGCGCTGACCCCGATCTTCGCGCTGGTGGACGGGGACGAGGGCGACGGAGAAATTGTGCGCAGCCAATGCGATCAGCCCACCGAATTTCGCGAACGTCTCTCCGAGGCGGACACCGGCGAGGGCATCGGCTGCGGCACGCCGTTGTCGCCGCAACCGGTGGGGATGGACGTGGATGACGAGGTGGAGAATTTCGACGATGAGCCGCGGGCGGACCTGATGGTGTTTGCCCGGGCACTGTTCGAAGATGGTGAGGCGCTGATCGATCGGTCCGTGTTCGACTATCGGATGTTCAGCGAGGAGTGGAGCGTCACCTACGAGGGGGCACTTCCCGATCCGGGCCGCACCAATGCCGGGCTGGTCTCCGACGATCCGGAAGGATGGTTCTTGTCCGGCGGTGCTGAGTTCTGCGGCGCCGGCGTCGAAGAGGGAGACCGGCTGACCATTCGCACCGAGCCCACTGACGCCGATGGCTGTGAGGTGTTCGAAGAGGACGCGCAGTTCGATCGCACCTGGGAGATCAGCTCCGTGGAGCCCTTCGACGTCGAACTTTCCGTGATCGACGACGAGGAGTACGTCGACGAACTGCCCACCCGCGACTGTTTTGATCGTGGCGTGGACTACGAGATCCGCCCCGTGGAATCGTGGACGGTCGTCGGCGAGGACAGCGGGCTGAGTTCACCCTACGAGCGCGACGGAAACGAATGTGTGCTGCGCGAAGGTGCCGACGATGAGAGAAGTCGCATCCAGAGCAGGGTGAATACGGGCGAAGAGTTTGTCGGGCCTTATCTGCGATTCCGGCTGCGCGAGGGAGACGTCAAGCCGGTACAGGGGTTGGAATACACCTTCGAGACCCAGCGGCGGTTCAGCCCTTCGTCACACAGCCATGTGCCGGAGGGGAGGCGAACGACGACGCCATCGCAGGTGCTGTTCACGCCGGACCTGGGTGTGGGCCGGCTGCTGAGCGTGGTCGACGCCGGTGGTGATCGGGTCTATCTGCGCAACCTGGAAGCGGGCACGGCACACTTCGTGCGCTAGTTACCGGAGGAACTGCCTCCCCCGAAGCGCTACGCTCCAGGGGAGCAGTTCTTAGTTCCCTTCTCGTTCGAACTTTTCTTCAAAGTTGCGCAGTGCATCGAGCCCGCGGCGGGCGCCGAGTCGCACCGATTCGGACTCGTCTTCGGTGGCGGCGCGTTCCAACTGTTCGCGATAGTCGAAGGCGGCGCTTTCGCCGAGGGCGATGGCCGCCTGAGTGCGCACGGTGTCGGAGGGGTCGTCGACAAGCGCGTTGCGAAGCGCGTCGTGTGCTCGCTCGTCGCTGATCAGTGCGAAGATGTCGGCGATCCAGACCCGCTCGGCCTCGGAGGTCTCGTCGTGGTCTTCCAGATGTGATGCCAGTTGGATGACATTGTTTTCGTAGTCGACGAGCACGTCGGCGGCGCGGTCTTTCTGGCCTTCGCGCATCAGCAGTTCGGCCATTTCGGGGAGGATGAAGATGTAATCCGGTTTGGCTTCGAAGGCTTTTTCATAGGCGTCGATGGCCTGCCGGGAGTGACCCAGGTCTTCGTAGGTTCTGGCGAGGACGAGCAGAATTTCGGGGACGTCGCCGGCGTGCTCTTCGAGTTGGTCGAACAGATCCAGGGCCTGTTCGGAGCGGCCCGTTTCCAGATAGATCTGACCGAGTGCCACGGCAGCGGAGATGGTCTGGGAGCTGATCGGTTCGTCCAGCGCCAGCTCTTCGAAGATCTCGGCGGCCTCTTCGTACTGGTCGTTGAGGAAGGCTGTGCGGCCTTCGATCAGCATCTTGCGTTGTTCGTCGGTGCCCTCGGGAAGGTCGGTGACATGGCGGGCGACACCGGGGGCGGGGTCGGGGATATCATCGGGCTGAGGCTCATCGTGTTGTTGTGGGGGGGACTCGTCCGCTTCGGGTTGCTCGTCAGCGACAGCAGCTCCGCCGTAGGTGACGGGAGGCGAATCGGCGTCGTCATCATCGCGATCACAGCCGTACAGCAGTCCCGTTGAGACGACAGCGGCGATCATGATCAGTGCAAAGCGTCTTCTCATCATCAGGCGTCTGTTTGCGGTGGAGTCAGGGGGATGTCGATGAAAAATGTGGTTCCCTCGCCGAGTTTAGTCTCAAAACAGATGTCACCACCGTGCTCGTCGACGATCTTTTTGACCACCGCCAGCCCGAGCCCGGTTCCGTCGTCCTTACCCCGGGTGACGAAGGACTCGAACAGCCGGTCCCGGATCTCTGGAGGGATGCCGCGGCCGGTGTCCCGAAAGATGAAGCGAAGCTGGTCGTCGACCCGTTCGATCCGAAGGGTGACGTTTCCGCCGTGGGGCATCGCCTCGATGGCGTTGCGGGCGAGGTTGATGATGGCCCGTTTCATTTTGACCGGGTCGAGCTGTGCTTCGCCCCGGTAGTCGAGTTGTAGATCAAAGTCGATATCGTGGTCGTTGAATTCCGTCTGAAGCAACTCGCGCAGTTCATCGATGAACTGATGCATCAGAATCTTGCGCAGCAGAATCTGGGAGTCGCCGCGGGCGAATTTGAGGAGTTCGCGGGTCATCTGATTGAGTTCGCGAAACTGCTGGAGCACCCGGTCGGCGTAGTCACGCCGCCGGTCGGGGTCGTCGGCATCGGCCATCAGTTGGACGTAGCCGCTGATCACGGAGAAGGGGGTTTTGAAGTCGTGGAGGATCCCGGCGATCATCTGACCGATCGTTGCCAGGCGATCTTCTTTTTCCCGAAGTTCGCGGCGGCGTCGGGAGGCGACGGCCCCGGCGATCTGGGAGGCGATCAATGTGAGCAGTTTGATGTCGTCGTCGGTAAACCCCAGCTCGTTGGGGTCCTGGGGCAGCGCCAGGTCGAACACCTGCAGCGCACCGATACAACCGTCGTCATCGAAGAGGGGAACGGCGATGATGTTTTCGGCCTCCAGATCCACATCCCGAGGGGTGGGCCCGGGGATCAGCTCGCAGGCGTCGGCGCGACACACGAAAGGCTGGCCCGATTCGATCACCCGTTGTGCAATCGTTTCGTCGGGTTCGACGTTGCGGATGTAGTACTCCCAGTCACGGGTGTAGTCCGGGGTGCGGTCGATCATGACGTACACCCGGTAGGAGTCGCCCTCGTGCAGCGTCAGTGCGCAGGCTTTGCCGTTGACCAGCTCCAGCGTTTTGTGAGTGATGGTTTCGACCAGGCTGTGCAGGTCGGCGGGGCGGCTCAGCTCACTCTGGATGTCGTAGAGCAGGTCGAGCTCGGCGATCTTTTGTTCGAGCT
>SKMT01000731.1 GCA_007120915.1 Myxococcales bacterium
ACCGCGTCATGCTCGCCGGTGACGCCGGAGTGGTGGCACTGCTGAAGCCTCAGTTCGAGCTGGCGGGCAAGGTGGAGCACCTGGTGTACTTTTGGCGTAGTGGTGCTTTGTGGAAAACCGGGGTAGCATGACTTTCGGGGCCGCGATACGCAACGGGCTTCTGGAAAACATACGACAAAGCGACCGGCGAGGCTGATTCTATTAGAGGAGTTGCATTCATGTTTGAGCGGCGATTACAGGTGGTTTTGGTTGCCGTCGCACTGCTCGCTCCGTTCTCCAGCGGTTGTTGTGGGGCGCCCATTCAGCCCGATCACCGGTTGTACGAGGAAATCGATACCCCGAAATTCTTGTCCAAACCTGTCTCCGTGGCCGCCGAGCCGACCATGACGATCTCCGAACTGGGGGTCGTCCCCGGCAAGAAGACGTTACCGGCGGGCACAAAGGTAACAATTGAGAATATCAGGGAAACCGGACTCGTGACGTATTCCGAGTCATCGACATGCAACGAGCATTGTTCGGTGACGGTACGGTTAGGCTACTCCCATCATCGCGGACCGAACTTCGATGAAGTCTTCGTCGACGACGATCCACTCGCCGATGTCGACGACGAGAGGCGCGAATACATCGAGGCCCATGAGGTCGTGGAGGGAATGTCGTCCTCGGAGGTTCTCATGGCGCTGGGTAGCCCCAAACACCGCAGCGAGGATGTGCGAGGCGACGATCCCGATGCACCAAAGGTGCAGATCTGGGAGTATCCCGATCGGGCGGTTCACATCGCCGATGAGCGGGTCGTCAATGTCGTTGACAGCCAGGCGGAATCGACGGCTCAATTCCAGCGTCGATGCGGGGCTTAGAACGAGCAAATGTCGGTGGGGCATTACAACGTGCCGCAGAAGAGCCGCCTTCACAAAGAGGGGTTGTTCCGGAAGTTTCACACCCTCGTGTTACCGGGCGTTCGATGAGGAGGGACTTCAGCGCCACGAGGGGCCCGGCCAGGGAGCAACCCACCGGCGCTACGGGCTGACGCTGGATCATGATTGGCAAAAACCAGTGGCGGCAGTGCTCGATCACTTCGGCGTCGATGATGCGACCCTTCTGGGCATTTCGTACGGTGGTACGGTGGGTGGTGGTGTGTGCGCGCGGCGGCGTTTGAGCCACGGATCCAGCGCGTCATTGCCTTCCCTGCCACCTACGACCTGTTCGCGCAGGTCTCTGGTGTCGTACGGGCGATTGCCCGCGGCATGGCGAAATAGTCGTGGCTGATGAACGCGATGACCGCCGAAAACATCCACTCCGAGAAGGTGACCCAGGACGCGTTGTTGCTCGCCGGAGAAAACGACGAATTTCAAAAACCGGTGTTGCTCGAAAAACAGCGCGAGGCGTTGACGAATGCCCGCAGTATATCTACCCGGTTCTTTACGGAAGAAGAACAGGCCGATCAGCACTGTCAGATGGGCAATCTGGGGCTGGCCCTCGATGTAATGGGTCGGTGGCTCAAAGAGGTGGACAACGCTGAAAAGTGAGAGCTATCAAAACCGAAGTCGCCCGTTTTGAAGCCCTGATTCGTTGCTTAGCTTCGCACTGTCGCGTTTGCACCAACTTCCCCAGATGCGGAAGGTTTCATCATGTCCGTCGACAACAACAAAGAGATCGTTCGTCGTCTGATCAACATCCTAAATTCCCGCGATTTGTCGAAGATGGACGAGGTCTGCGACCAGCAGATGGTCTATCGAACCGGCAGCGGCGATGAGTATCCGGGGCTCGACAACTATCGGCAGGCCATTGAAGCCTCCTTCGAGGCGTTTCCTGATCTGGAGTTCTCCATCGAGGAATTGCTCGCCGAAGGAGCGAAGGTCCACATGGTCTACACCATGACAGGCACACACAGCGGTGAGTATCTGGGAATTTCTCCCTCCCATCGATCCATCGTCCACCGCGCCAGTTCCCTGATTACCATCGACAACTCAAAGGTGGTCGAGCAAGTCGACTACTACGATTGGCTGGAGTTTCTCAGGCAACTCGGCGCGGTCTCCGAAGAGGTCCGCCCCGGCGGTGACGAGTGGCCGGCCGGTGGAGCGGTGCTGCGGGTGCGGTGATGTTTGCCTGGGCCTGCGTTCAAACCAGCCGTAATGGACAGCAAATCAGCCGGGCCGGTAGTCAAAGACATCGTTGAGCCACTGAAACACGATTTGGTGCATCCGGGAGATGTTGTCGAGCATGCAGTGGTCGTGGGAGCCGTCGCGGTCCATGGTGAAGGTATGCATCGTCTTGTTCTTCGAGGAGATCCCGCGGTGGTACTGCTCGGTCTGGCGAAGCATCTCCTCGCCTTCGGCGGCGCCGACCAGCGCCAGCGAAGGACATGTGATGCGGTGGAGATCGTCGACGATGTTGAACTTCGCCCAGTCGCGCTGGGCCTGCTCGGAGTTCATCCATTCATAGAGGGTCATGTCGTCGAGCCCGGTGGTCCACAGTCCGTACTCCATGTAGGCGTGGATCAGGGGATTGCGGGCCAGCTTTCGGTTGATGCCCCATTTGAGGATCGGCCCGGGAATGCGCCGGACCATCGGCCCCAGCAGCGCATCGGCGATTCGGGCATAGTCGATCATGGGGCTGTTGGGGATCACCGCCTTGACGCGGTCGTCGTGGATGGCGACGCGAGGAGCGACGTATCCTCCACCGCTAAAGCCCATCAACGCGATGCGGTCATCGACCCCGGGCAACGTCTGGAGGTGGTTCAGGGCGGTGGCGAAGGGGACTTCGTAGTCGGGGCGTTTGACCTGTTCGGGGTCGGTGTGCACGGCGCCGCGGTGGCCGGGATACTCGAAGATAAAGACGTTGTAGCCCCGGCGCACGGCAGCGGGACCGATGATGAAGAAATCCTCCTCGCCGGTATCATCGTTGCCCCCGGCGACAACCAGTGTGGGCCGGGTGACATTGGAGTCGTCGGGCCGCCAGAAGTACGCCGGCAGTTCGGTCCCCTCGAAGGTCACCGGCTCAAACTGCACCGGTGGATCGTACAGAGGGCAGGCGGTGCGGAAGGCGTTGACGCTGTCTTGCCACAGGGGGTGAAACCGAGGGTCTGAGGGTCGACAGCCGTATTCGGCGATCCGAAAGTAATTGCAGGCCCTCAGAAGCGCTTCGCGGGCGCTGGTGCGCTCCCCCTTATCAAGAGCGGTGTCGGCGGCGTCGGCGACTCGTCGGCCCAGCGCCGCCCACTCTTCGATCCAACTGTCGGGGTCCTTCTCATCGATGCGCCGCGCCGCCGACAGGCACTCGCCGAGTTCGGCGGCCTTTTCGCTGGTGTACGACAGCGAGCGCTGCAGAAACCAGTCCGCCTCGTGGCTGTCGAAAATGCCGAGTTCCACAGGGGCTCGGGCCGTGCCTAGTTGTTGTTGTCTGGCCATAACGATCTCCGCAAGAAATCAAAGGTGGACCTCCAAGGTATGCACCTGGCTGATCGGGGGAAGGAACGGCTCGGGGGCGGGTTCAATGAGCATCTCCCGGCAGTCTGTGGTGAGCAGCGTTGAGGCGGTGGGGGGTTGGCGGTGCCTGGATGACAACACCGACGGGCAAGGTGCGAGGCGACCTTGGTCGGGTTCGCTGTGGATCTATGTTTTGAGAGAGCTGGGGTATTGCTACGGAGGGAAAAATGGAGTCCGAAGCGCAGAAGCATGATCAGTTGCGGTGGCTCTTCCTGCTTCAGGGGGTGTTGGCGACGGTGGTCGGGATCGGGTTGTTATTCGTTCCGGCGCAGACACTGCTTGTCTTCGTACTGATTCTGGGCGGGTACTGGTTTGTGCGGGGGATTGCCACGCTGTTGTACCTTGCAGTCGATCGCGTTCGGTGGGGGTGGAAACTCTTCGTGGGCCTGCTGGGGTTGATCGCCGGAGCGTTGGCGATGACGGCGCCGCTGACGGTGGGGACGGCACTGTTTATGTTCATCGTGTTCGTGATCGGGTTCCAGGCGCTTTTTTCCGGGGCCACCGAGGTTTATTTCGGTTTTCGGATGCGCCGCCTCAGCATCGTGTTGCTCGGCATCTTGAGTATTGTGCTGGGAGGGGCGTTGGTGTTGCATCCCTTCATCGCCCTGGCGGTGCTGGCGATGGTAGTGGGGGGATTTGCACTGGTGGGGGGAGTTATCACCATCGCATCTGCACTGCGGCCTGTGCGGACGTCTCAGCCTGCAGCCGCCGGATAAGCAGATCCGCGCCGGTGGAGCCCGGGGGCATTGGTTGCTGCCAGCGCTGTGATGGTCATCGGCGGTGATGCTGTATCACGGGTTCGGCAGCGTGGCGCGCGAGTTGGCGCCGGAGGTCTCCAACACTGCAGCGTTGACCGTGGAAACGGCGATGACGTTGGCGGTGGTGATACTGTCCTGGCGATGGATGAGTCGGCGTCGCTGCCGCTCGCGCACAGATGACCTCACAGACAACCCCTGAGTCGAAAACGGCGTCTCTGAGATGGTGCGCCACAATCGGTTGGCCACACTTCCACCTGATATGGGACTTGTTGTTGCGAACTCGGTGGTTACATTGGCTGCGCTTAACGCGCCGCTAAACGGACGGAAATTTAACTGAAACGCGGCACCGGCGAGATGACAGCGCTAGATTTCGAGTTGATCCGAGT
>SKMT01000548.1 GCA_007120915.1 Myxococcales bacterium
GAGCCTCAGCAACCCGAGCCTCAGCAACCCGAGCCTCAGCCCGAACCCACTGGCACCGGTTCGGTTTCCGTACAATCCAACCCCGCCGCTCGCATCTACATCAACGGGGAAGACACCGGCCAGTACACACCGATGCGCAACCATGAGTTACCGGCAGGGCGCCACCAGATCACACTGGTGAACGAAGATCACGGACTCGACGAAACCTACACCGTCGAGCTCGAAGCCGGACAGGACGAACGCGTCATCAACCGATAATCCACGTTATCGTCCGGTCGGGGAGCGACGAGCGTAAACGGAGCCATCGTGGTTTCCCATTCAGCGACCCATTCCGACTTTCCGTACTACTGCGAGGAATGTGTCACCTGCCTGCGCGACGATCAGCAACACTGCCCGGAATGCCAAAATCCTCGCCCTGATAACGGCTGGCCCTCACCCGCCGACAGCCCTCACGCGTTTCTGGGAACCCGTATCAACGACCGCTATGTGGTCGACCGATTTATCGACTCCGGCACCTCCGGGCACGTCTACCGGGCGCGGGGGCGACACTTCAATCAGATCGTCGCCATCAAAGTCGTCGATCTGGGCCGGTACGACGAGTCGGTTCGCGACCAACTCGCAGAACAACTCTCCCGTGAAATTGAGATCCTGGCCCAACTTCGAAACCCCCACGTCATCGACGTATATGAAGCACTGGAACTGAGCGACGATGTCTTCGGGCTGGTCATGAACTTCGTCGACGGGCGCACCCTCGACCAGATTCTTGATCAGCACCAGCGCCTCGAGATCGACGAGGCGGTATCACTGCTGCTGCAGATCGCAAATGGAGTACACGAAGCACACTGCCGCGGGATCGTTCACCGTGATCTAAAACCGGCGAACGTCATCGTCGAAAAGCTCCCGGCGTCCGGCCATTTTGCACGGGTACTCGATTTCGGCATTGCACTGCCCGACGAAGCAGACGCCCAGGGCTTCCAGGGCACTCCCCTGTATGCTTCCCCCGAGCAATGCACCGAAGAGCGCCCCCCCGACGCCCGAAGTGATATCTACGGGCTGGGATGTCTCTTCTTTCACCTGCTGACCGGCCAGCCTCCGTTTCCGTTCACAAACGCACTGCGAGTGATGGACGCCCACGTCGAGGCACCCCGCCCCACCCTCCATGATGCCGCCGACGACGTTGACTTCCCTGCCGAATTGTCGCACCTGGTCGAGCACATGCTGGCACGAGACCCGGATCAGCGCCCCTCCGATCTGGGCGTGGTCCACCGCGAATTGTCCGCCTTCGACCGCGGAGAGTCGATGCAACAACTCGGCGAGCCGCCGGGATACCGGGATGACTCCCCCCCTCCTTTCACCGATGTCCCGGGTCAGATCACCCCTCCTCCCCAGGAATTCGTCAGCCTCGGAGAACGCACTTCCAGCGAGTGGAACGCAGAGCCAACCAACGCCGAAGCCAGCGAACGGTCCGAGTTTCAACCCCACAATTCGGTGGCCATGGAACGTAGCGCCGAACATGGCATCGACGCCTGGCGCGATGATGCTCCCACTGTCACCGCCTGTGTGCTGGATCGGCGGGGCCTGGGCTGCGCGATCGCCGACGCCTCCCCGGCGGTTCTGCTTGTGGGACTGGGTGGAGACCCGTTTACCACCTCCGTGGACTGCCCCCGGCTGGTATCGGCGCTGGAAGCCGATATGCAACGGGGCGTGATCATCGCCGCCGACGTCCGTGGTCATCTGCTCGAGATTATGCCCGGCAGGGCTTCTACCTCCTCCCAGTTTCAATTATCTCTGTCACCGCTGTCGCTGGAGTTGTTGCCTGCCACCGGCCGGGTGCTCGTGGGCGCTGAGAACGGTCAGATCGGGGTCGTGGATCTGCGCACTGAGTCCTCCCACGAGATCCTGCGGTTCCATCACGCCATCTGTGCACTACACGCCACCGCCGAACACTCCTTCTTCACCGGCATGTGGGACGGATCGGTCGCCCGCGTCGACGACGGTCATGTTCAGTGGCACCTGCCGGTCGCCCCCGATGCTATCTCCGATATCGGTGTATATGACGACCAGCGCTACTTCGCGCTCGACGCCCAGGGCACACTGCATCTCGGGAAGCTGGACAATGGCGAACTGGACCAGTCCTTCCACATCGGTCCCGGCCTGCGGACCATGCGATGTCTCAACGACAGTAGGCTGACCGCGGTGTCACTGTTCGATGATCAACTCCAGAGCTGGAAGATCAGCCTGGAAGCGTAATCTGCTCAGTCCGGGAAATACCCCCAGCGCACTCCAATCTGGGCACCGTCGCCTCCGGCATCGAACTGAAGACCATCGAGCCGCTGGATGACACAGACCTCAAACGCTTCATCCTCACCGCCCAGTCGCTCCAGAATCTGCGGTGACTGTACCGTTCCCACTCCTCCCTCGGTGACCACCTTCCACTCCAGCGCCAGCCGTCGGTCCGGTCGCCATTGTTCTTCGTCGTCATCTTCGGGATAGCAGTCGTCAATCTCGTCGCTGACCGCGACGATGGATCGGCGCCGATCGTCTCGCTCCGCCAGCTCTTGCTCCCGCTCCATACGCCCCTGTTCGAACTGCCGATCTATCGCCTGCTCATCAACGTCGTCTGCCGGCGCCATCCACTGTTCAGGCCCCACCCCTTCGGGCCCTTCCGCGTCCAACGATGGCTGCACCGGTTCGATAGCCTCGCCAGCAGATTGGTCCTCCTGCTGGCTGGCTTCTTCTTCCAGGCGGTCAATCGGGTGTTCGCCCCCCTCGCCAGGCTCCATCTTCTCGGGCTGCTCCAGCGGCCCGGCGCGCCCCGCAGGATGCTGTACTTCATCAGCATCGGAGGACGTCTGGTGCTGCTGCTCGACTTCACCGTCATCGCCAGCTCGATCCAGCATCGTCCACACTGCTGCCACCACCACCAGCACCAGTACTGCTGCCAACGTCATCCCTCCCACAATCCGCTTGCGCTGCTGCGTTGGCATAACCCGGTCCAAAGTTTGCGTCGTTGACCCGTTTCGTTACACTTGGCACCGTACCCGCATCCCACTGGAACTGTGACAGACCCGCCCATGGCCGACAAGGAGCCCAAGCCCCCGAATATCCATGCTGGGATGGTGATCTGTGAGCGCTATCGCATCGAAGAGCAGATCGCACGGGGCGGGATGGCCACCATTTACCTGGCCGAAGACCAACAGGCCGGCGAACCGGTGGCCATCAAAGTGCTCTACCCACAGTACAAGGACAATGATGTGGTGCGCGCCCGCTTTCTCGACGAGGGGCGCATCCAGGGGATGCTCGACCACCCCAACGTGGTACGAGTGCAGGATGTGTTGACCCGGCCGGTACTCTCCTTCGTGATGGAGTACGTCGATGGGGAAACGCTGGAGCAATATCTGCAGCGCGAAGGTCCTCTCGAGCAAAACGAGATCGTCGACCTGATGATGCCGGTGATGTCGGCGATCGGCTTCGCTCACAACAAGGGGATCGTGCACCGCGATCTGAAACCGAGCAATATTCTGCTGAAGCAACACGACGACGGGCTGGAACCGAAGGTCATGGACTTCGGTGTCGCCAAGGTCCATCAGGGCCAGGAACTGACACAGGACGGCACCACCGTGGGCACGCTCCATTACATGAGCCCCGAGCAGATCGTCGGCTCCAGCGACATCGACGGCCGTGCCGACATCTACAGCCTGGGCTGTTCGCTTTACAAACTGTGCACCGGAGAAGTTCCGTTTAATGCCTCCTCCGAGTTCGCGCTGATGATGGCCCAGGTCGAAGCCTCTCCAACCCCGCCATCCCAGCTACACGACCAGGTCTCCGATGAGATGGAGACGCTCATTTTGAAGGCGCTCGAAAAACAGCGGGAGCGGCGCTTCCAGACCATCAAAGAGATGACCTCCCAACTGATCCGGTTGCGCGACGATGAGCAGAGCCCGGACCAAACCGTCAGCCGCCCCATCCCGGCCGATCTGCTGCGCTGGGCGATGGAGGCTGACGAGGTGGTACTCGACAAGACCAACGAAATTCGGCTGGTACCCACCACTGACGATTCGGACACCGTCGACATCGACGCCAACGACATCTCCACAGCCACCCGCACCATGGAGCTGGAATCATCGGCGATTCGCAGAATCAAAGCCGACCGAGAGCGGGCTCGACGCCGAAAAGACGGCAAGACCCGTGCGATGCCACGGTTCCATGACAGCGGCGATTCGCTGGAACAGACCTCCGAATCCACCATCGAGGACTCTATCGTCTCCTCCAGACTCGACCGGCTCGCCGGGGGAACCGAACCTCATCCCGACGACGCCGATATGCCCACAACGGCTGAACAACGTTCCCCGGTGTTCGGCGCCACTGAGCCAACCGTAGAACATCCCCGGCCCACCGCACTGGCTGACGGCGACGACTCCGACGCGGAGGGGGTCATCGCCGTGGACAACCCCGATGTGGACAGCCAGGAGGTCACCGACCTGCACCGGCGCAACCAGCTTCGGGGCGGCCCAACCCGCAAAACCCCCCGCCCCGAGCACGTCGCCAACACTTCGGAGTCCGAATCCACCGATAGTGATTTCCGCAACTCCCCTTCCGATCTTGACGCCACCGACAAGCAGC
>SKMT01000639.1 GCA_007120915.1 Myxococcales bacterium
CGGGTGTGCCAGGGCCAGTTGATCGGACAGTGCGGTGACACCGGCTTTGCCACGGGCTCGCATCTGCATTTTTCGGTGGTCGACGCGCGCTGGAAGACGATCCCCGTGGCCTTCCGGGAGCTGGAGGACACCACCGCCGGGGTGCCGCTTCCGCGGGAAGAATATGTCTCTGAGAACGAGCGGGCACCCTACTGCCGCGAGACCGACTACAGCAAACTGTCGCGCCAGGCGTTTCTTCACCGGGGCATCGAACTGGACACGGAGATCCCCACAGTGATTAAGCCCGGCGAACAGCAATCGATGCAGGTGAAGGGCCGCTACAGCGGCAGCCACTCTCACGTGGCGGTGATGCGTCGAGAGGTCGGCGGCGACGGCGACTGGATGGAGCAGTGCGGTGAAGTGGACGACGACGGACGGTTTGCCTTCGAGATCGACTGGCCGGGGCATGTGTTCGGTGACAGCTACTACTTTCTGATGATCGCGGGCAGTGACGAAACCTGCACCGCCCCCGGGTGGGCCTGGGCGTACCGGTTGCGAGTACGTGGAGGAGGACAACCATGAGCTTCGCAGACAACGCACACGCCGTATTCGCCTCGGTGGTCCGAGGCCCGCGGGGGCTGTTCGTCAAACCGCACTGCCAGAAGAACCCACCGCGGCCCCAAAAGCCGCTTGAGCTCTACGAGTTCGAGGCATGCCCGTACTGCCGGAAGGTGCGCGAAGAGATGACGGAGCTGGATCTTAGCTTCGTCACCCGCACCTGTGCGCAGGGGGCGGAACAGAAGCGACAGTTTGTCGAACAGCAGGGCGGCAAGCGCCAGTTTCCGTTTCTCGTCGATCCGAACACCGGCCAGAAGCTGTATGAGTCGGAGGACATTATCGACTACCTGGCCGACCAGTACGGTGCGGGACGAGTGCCATTGGGGCCGACGTTCGCGCCGGTGAACACGGTGTTTGCAATGGTGTCGTCGGCGGTGCGTCCGAAGGGCCGGAAGGTGCGCGCCGGCTTTGAGAATCGCGACCAGCCCGACGAGCTGCCGGTGTTGTACAACTTCGAGTTTTCGCCGTACTGCCGGAAGGTCCGGGAGGTGTTCAACGAGCTGAACCTGGACTATCGCGTCGAAAACGTCGGCAAGATGAGCTCGCGCCGCCCCGAACTCGAACAGCGCGGCGGGAAGGTGCAGGTGCCCTATCTGATCGACCCCAACACCGGCGAGGAGATGTACGAGTCGGATGACATCGTTGAATATCTTGAGGATGTGTACGGTTAATGGGGCCGATGTGTAAGAAAAGGGGATATGGAGATATTGGAGAGATGGGGATGAAAAGAAACATCTGCCGGTTTGGCAGTGGCCTGCCCGTTAGTGTGAGCCACAGCCCCTTGTCATCGCCCGCCGCGGCGTTGTAGTCAGGCCGCGCGAACGCGATTCGAGTCAACGACGACTTTCAACAGCCGAGACACCGTTATGTCCGAGTTTCGCCCCGATGAGTTCGAGCCGAAATGGCAGGCCTACTGGGAGGAGAACAACACCTTCCAGACCAATGCTGACTCCGATCTGCCGCCGTATTACGTGCTCGACATGTTTCCCTATCCCTCCGGCGCCGGGCTGCACGTCGGTCACGTGGAGGGATACACAGCCACGGACATCGTGGCGCGCTACAAGAAAGCGCGGGGCTACGAGGTGTTGCACCCGATGGGCTGGGATGCCTTCGGGCTTCCCGCCGAACAGTATGCGTTGAAGACGGGAACCCATCCGCGGGAGACCACCGAGCAGAACATCGAGACCTTCACCAAGCAGCTCAAATCGCTGGGGTTTGCCTACGACTGGGACCGGGAGATCAACACTACGGACCCGGAGTATTACCGGTGGACCCAGTGGATCTTTCTGAAGCTCTACGAACAGGATCTGGCCTACATCGCCGAGGTTCCCGTCAACTGGTGTCCCGCTCTGGGGACGGTGCTGGCGAATGAAGAGGTCATCGACGGGCGAAGCGAGCGCGGAGGCCATCCGGTGGTGCGAAAGCCGATGCGCCAGTGGATGCTCAAGATCACCGAATACGCCGATCGGCTGCTCGAAGATCTGGAGCTGATCGACTGGCCGGAACACCTCAAGGAGATGCAGCGCAACTGGATTGGCCGCTCCCGGGGCGCGGAGGTGGACTTCCCCGTCGATCCGGAGACCACCGGTGGGCTGGAGGCGAACATCCGGGTGTTCACCACACGGCCGGACACGCTGTTCGGGGCGACCTACATGGTGCTGGCCCCGGAGCATCCGCTGGTCGACGAGATCACCGACGACGAGCACCGCGAGGCGGTGGAGGCGTACCGCGACGAGGCGGCGACCAAAAGCGATCTGGAGCGCACGGAGCTGCAGGACGAAAAGACCGGTGTGTTCACCGGTGGCTATGCGACCAATCCGGTCAATGGTCAGCGCATCCCCGTGTGGGTGGCCGACTACGTTCTGTATGGCTACGGCACCGGCGCGATCATGGCGGTACCGGGCCACGACCAGCGCGACTGGGAGTTTGCCACAGCTCATGACATCGACATCGTGGAGGTCATCTCCGGAGGCGACGTCACCGAAGAAGCGCACGAGGGCGACGGCACGCTGGTCAACTCCGACTTTCTGGACGGGCTCAGCGTCGAAGAGGCCAAGAAAGAGATCATCGACTGGCTCGAAGACGAGGGCCACGGCAAAGGTGCGGTCAGCTACAAACTTCGCGACTGGCTGTTTTCGAGGCAGCGCTACTGGGGCGAGCCCTTTCCGGTGGTCCACCGCAACGAGGACGGGGAAGTGGTGGCACTTCCCGAAGAGCAGTTGCCGCTGACGCTTCCCGAGGTCGAAGAATACGAACCCAGCGGCACCGGGGAATCCCCGCTGGCGACCATCGAAGAGTGGGTGGACACGGAGTGCCCGGAAACGGGCAAGCCGGCGCGGCGGGAGACGAATACCATGCCGCAGTGGGCCGGCTCCTGCTGGTATTATCTGCGGTTTATCGACCCCGACAACGAGGAAGCTCCGGTTGACTTCGACCTGGAGAAAAAATGGATGCCCGTGGACCTGTACGTCGGTGGTGCTGAACATGCGGTGTTGCACCTGTTGTACGCCCGATTCTGGCACAAGGTGCTCTATGACGTGGGCGTGGTCTCCACGAAGGAGCCGTTCCAGCGGGTGGTCAACCAGGGGATGATTCTGGGCACCAGCTATCTGGCCTATGAGACAGAAGAGGGCGAGCTGTTGGGACCGGAAGGCGCCGGGCGAGATGACGTGACCGAGAAGCCGGTGCATGTCGACAAGGTGCGCTGGGAGGGGGACACGCCGATGCATCCCGACGAGGACGTTGTGCTCGACGAGGTCGTCGAAAAGATGTCGAAGTCCCGGGGCAATGTGGTCAACCCCGATGACGTGGTCGACGAATACGGCGCCGACAGCCTGCGGCTGTACGAAATGTTTATGGGCCCGCTGGAGCAGACGAAGCCCTGGGACCCCCGTGGTGTGACCGGTGTGCACCGGTTTCTGACCCGCATCTGGCGGCTTGTCTGCGGCGATGACGAGTCATCGTCGGCGATCGTCGACGGGTCGGCAGACGACGAGCTTCAGCGCCAGTTGCACAAGACCATCAAGAAGGTGACCGAAGATACCGACGAGCTTGCCTTCAACACGGCCATCGCGGCGATGATGGAGTACGTCAATTACCTGTACAAACGCGATGAGGTGCCGCGAAAGGCGGTCGCCCCGCTGGTGCAGATGCTCGCCCCCTACGCCCCCCACGTGGCCGAAGAGTTGTGGGTGCAACTGGGCTACGAACCGTCGGTCGCCGAAGCGGGCTGGCCGGAGTACGACGAGGAGTTGACCCGGGAGAAGACCTACGAGCTGGCCGTGCAGGTGCAGGGTAAGCTGCGGGGGACCATCGACGTGCCCCAGGACGTCGAAGAAGAGGACGCGGTGGCGGCGGCGAAGGACAACGTCGATGTGCAGCGGCACCTGGAGGGCAAAGAGATCCGGCGGGTGATCTTTGTACCGGGGCGGATTTTGAATTTTGTTGTGGGTTAATGGTTTTCGTGCGGGAACCTGAAGACGACGCAGTCTGCTGATGCGGAAGCACAAACGCGGAGCACGAAGCGCGGAACGCGAAGCACTGGGCGCTGAGTCGCAGAGCGCGGAGGTGCGGGACGCGAAAGCTGAACGCTGATCGCGGAAGCGAAACGCTGACCGCGGAAACTAAACGCGACACGCTGAAAAGGTCGCGAAGATGAAGCGAAACCGCGAAGTTGTGGTGGCCTGCGATCCCAGAGGTGCTCATCCACCGCCAGGGGGACCAGAAGGGATAATCCACCTCGACGGGTACCAGACGGGATAGACGACCATCAGCGACAGACCGAATGAAACCAGTCGTATGCCGGGCAATCACGGAAGTGAAGCAGTTCCACACCAGGTACCAGACGGCGGGAAACCAGAAGAGATCACCATCTTCGCGACACTGCATGAAACCAGAAGAGGTCACGGTCTTCGCGATTTCGCTTCGTCTTCGCGACCTTTTCAGCGTGTCGCGCTCAGTTTCCGCGGCCAGCGTTCATTTTTTGCGGTCCGTGTTTTGCCCTCCGCGTTCCGTGACTC